>NZ_JAHRBL010000013.1 GCF_019693445.1 Deinococcus aquaedulcis
GTGAGCGCTTTCAGAATGCCCTGCGCTGGCAGACCAGTGAGCTGGTCACGTTCTTCAGACTCCTTACACGACCTTTTTCAGCGCCAGGACAGTCAGAAACCTAAGTTGTCGGCTACTGAAGCACCTGCCATTGAAATTCGGGCTTCCAGAAAATGGCTTCCAGCACGCCGCGCGCCGCCGAGGGGGTCATCACGTCGTAGCTGACGCGCTCAACCTTGTTCTCTGGGCGGGTAAAACAGGCGTACTCACTCCAGACTTTCACTTTCAACACATGGCTCCTCCTTGCAGGACGGGGGTTCAGAACACCAACGCGTCCATTCCGCCGGTATCCAGGCCGAAGCGCAGACTGTAGCCCCGATTGGCGGGCCACTCGTACACCTCGGGCGGCTCCGTGCCAAACCGTTCGCCTTTCTCGACGAGTTCAGACACGATGCGCAGGCCGAAGGTTTGAATGTCGCGCCGCAACACCTGCACGGTGTAGGGCTGAAGGCTGCGCCACGCCCCTCTGGCCTGCCATGGCTCTTTCGCGTGAAGGATGGTGTTCAGGTGCCGGTTGACCTCCTTCGGGGCATACCGCCGCACGATGACGGGCACGGTGGTGTCCTCAATCATCTGGAAGGTGCGCGCCACCGTCTCAAACTCCATGTCTTCTTGTAACTCGGCGATGGTGGCGCTGTGCCCGCTGTCCAGGAGGACTTTCGCGTTCGTTTCTACGTGCAGAAACAGTTCGCGGAAGTAGGGTGTGAAGGTTTCCGGTGCATGTAGGTCAGACTCCTCAGCCAGGTAGGTTCCGGCCAGTTCTGTTCGGGCGCCGTAGTCACCGGGCGGCAGTTTGGCGTCTTCCGGACGAAAGACGGTCACAAGGCCGGGCATGGGCTGCCCACCCATGTCCGTCAACTTGCCTTCCCGGTTGCAGCGTCCTGCGGCCTGCACGATGGCTTCCAGCGGTCCCAGCGCGCGGTACACCCTGGGGAAGTCCAGGTCCACCCCCGCCTCAATGAGTTGCGTGGCGATGACCCGGCAAGGCTTCCCCTGCTTCAGGCGGTGGCGGAGGACCCGGAACACGCGGCGGCGGTGGTGCGGGCACATGTGCGTGGACAGATGAAACACGTCCCAGAGCGGCCGGTTGGGGTCGCGGTCTTCTACCACCGCTTGAAAGAGGGTCTGGGCGTGCTTCTTGGTATTCACAATGCAGAGGGACTGCGCGTTCACGTCCTGCCGCAGCTCCTCGGCCAGGGCCGCCCAATCTTGCCCCTGCGAGACGCGGCTGAGGTCGTACTCGACCCGCCTCAAGGCCTGGAAATACTGTGCCGGCTTGTCAATCAGTTCTGTGGACGGCTGCTGGCTGGGGAAATCGTCCAGCGCGGGTTGCGTGGCGGTGCAGAACACCACGCTGACGTGGTAGTGGGCCACCAGTTCCCGCAAGATTTCGAGGATGGGGTGGAGGCGGTGCGTGGGCAGGCTCTGCGCCTCGTCCAGCACGATGACGCTGCCCGCCACATTGTGCAGCTTGCGCAGCTGGGCCGTGCGGTGACCGAACAGGGTTTCCTGAAACAATTGCACTGTGGTCGTCACGATGACCGGCGCGTCCCAGTTTTCAGTCGCCAGTCGAATGGGGTCGGGTTTCTGCGCAGCCTGTCCCCTGGGTGGCTCCTTAAACTCCAGATTGCTGTGATGTTCAAGCACATTCTCTGCGCCCAGCACCCGGCGAAATTCCTGCGCCGTCTGCTCAATGATGGTGGTGAAGGGAACGCCGTAAATGACACGCCGCATTCCGCCTCGTTCTGCCGTAGCGGCGTGGTGCGCGGCGTGTGCCAGGGCAAACCCCAGTGAGGTTAGGGTCTTGCCACCCCCGGTAGGCATGGTCAGCCGGAAGAACCCAGGGGGGAGGCTGGCTTTGCCCAGCGCCTGGGCATACATCTCGCGCCGCAGCACGTTGATGGGCTTGGGGGCCAGGGCGTCCTGCCGCGCCAGTTCGGCCTGGTGGGCATTCAACCTGTCCAAGAGCCCAGCCATCTGGCCCTGATGACGCCGGGCTTCCGCACGCGCCAGCGTGCGCGAGGGGCTGCCGTGCGCTTCTGTGTCCAGGCGGTCGGCGTCCACAAGAGCGCCCAGCAACATGCGGGTGTACAGGGCACGGGCCGCCCCAGTCAAGCCTGTGGGCTGCGGGGGTGTCTCGCACAGGGCGTCCAGAGCGGGAATCTCCTCGCAGGCGGTGGCGAACAGGTCATCCACCTCGTCGGGGCAGGTTTCGCCCAGGCGCTTGTCCAGGGCACCCACACTCCTGAGCGCCCCGTGATGGTTGGCCACCACGAATGGCAGCTCGCTGCCTGTGGCCCGGTAAGTGCGGAGTAAAGCGGTCAGCGCCTTGGCTCCGGCGTCACTGTGCGCCACCGCTTCCTCGACAAACTCAAACGGCTGTCGCGTGTCTGGGTTCCACTTCAGGCGGTGCTTCTGAAACTTCTCGCGGTACTTGCCCAGGTCGTGCAGATACCCTAGCCACTGCGCGTCCAGGTCAGCGTTGGGCAGATTGAAGAAGCGCGCGCGCTCCCTGAGCAGCTTGGTGACCCCTTCCACATGGTCTTTCAGCGTCTGCCATTCCAGATTTTCCTCGCTGGGGCTGTGGCCCATGTACCTGCTCATGCTCTTTCTCCTCCCTGGCCTGCGGCTTCCCGCAGTTCATTCAGCCAGTATTCACGGATGTGTGGTGGCCCCAGGACCTTCACGCGCGGCCCAAAACTAAAAATCCAGGCCAGGGCTTCGCGCGGCAGACCGCTGCTGTCGGGCGGGGCTTGCAAGGTCGCGTTCAGCGAACCGTCTGGGTTGGGGTCGCGGGCGTGCTTCAGGTGCGGGTAACCGCCCTCCTCGATGCGGTAGCGGGCATCGGCGCGAAACCGCAGGTGAATGGTGTCTTTCCGGCCGCCCTGCGCCCCCACGATCCCCCAGGCCGATTCGAGAAACTCGCGCGGTTGAAAATCGGCGGGAATGCGGTACTGCTCGCCCCTCAGCACCTCTGGCTGCTGCATGCGCGCCAGCTTGAAGGTACGAACGGCGTTGTGAAACGTGGTCTCCCGGCCAATTACGTACAGGTCGAGGTTCTGTGGGTGAGGCTCGATCAGATACGGCTCAATGATGTTGGGGCGAAGTTGACCGCTGCCCCCGGGCTTCTTGTACAGAAACCGCAGCGGATGCCCGCCGGTCCAGGCGTCAGCCGCGTGCCGCAGGTTCAGGTCTTCAGGAGTGCGGCGGCGCTTGCCCATATCGCCCAGGCTGCGGGTGGTCACGTCCCGCAGATGCTCGGGCAACCAACCGATGATGCGCTGCATGGCGCGTTTATGGGCCTCGCCTTCACCTGCCGCTCGGTGGTAGGTGAGGCGCAGAGCCGCATGAAAAATCAGCAGTTCGGTGGGCGTGAGCGCCTGGTGCGCGTGCTCAATATGGTAGCGGGGCGGGCGCGTTTTGCTGGGCACAACCTTCTCGCCCAGGTCAACGAGCGCTTTCACATCACGCTGCACCATGCGTTCAGCGCGTCGCCATTCCTTGCTGTCCAGGCAAAGGTCAGGGGCAAAGTGCAGCACCAGCTGCTTGATAGTCATCGGCCTGGCCCGTAGCAAGGCGGCCAGCAGGAACAGCCGCTGAGCCTGTCCAAGCGTTTCGAGGTCCATGCCCGCAGCATGACAGGGGCTCGTGTCAGGAGTGACGGGGAATACTGAAGGCAAATAAGAGACTCAGAAAAGTGAGTGCTGAACGCTCAGATATCCTGCGCGACATCATGAACCTGGCGCCATTCCTCGACCCAGTTGTCGTAGCGCCCTGCACAAAACAAACTGGCCCGGCCCGGGGGCGGCACCACCAGTGGCAGCCAGGTTGGCTCGTCCGAGAGGGCCAACACATGGCCGTCGGAGCGCACGACACCTGGCCACCCAAAGGCCAGGCGCAACTGCCGCACTGCCTCGCCCAGCAGGCGCCGCTGGCGGTTGGGCGAAGCGTCGCCGTACAGCTCCTCTGTGACCCGCTCACGGTTGAGGGTGCCGCCATGGAGCAGCAGCAAGACGAGCAGGGCCGCCGCGTCGCTGTCGGGCCTCAGGGAGAGGCTCTCGCCGTGCATTCGCACCTCAATGGGGCCAGCGGCCTGCACCTGCACGCGCCACTCGGGTCGCCGGATGGCCCTACCCCACCGCGTAAAGAGCTCGGGGAACAGACAGGCAAGCTCCTCGGCCCAGGCGGCGCGGCCAGGCGGGGGCTCGGCGGGCACCGCCTCTCCCCACTGACGCTGGAGATCGGCGGCCACCACTGCCGCCGCCAGGCGGTCGTCGGGTGTGGTGAGCTGCGCCAGACTCAGGGCCTGCGCCGCACCTGCCAGGTCGCCGTTCAGGGCCATCCCCATCGCCAGGTCCAGACGCAGGCGGTGTGGGGCGCCGGCGTCCACCGCCATGTCCACCAGGGCGGTGGACAGGCTATCCAGGGCGGCGTCCACTTCACTACGCAGCAGGTGGCACAGGGCCACCCCCCGGACCGACAGCGGCAATTCGGCCCGCAGGTCCTTGAGCTGCTGCCCCGCATTCTGAAAAGCCACCAGGGCACGCGCATATTCACCGTGTCGCCGCCAGACGGCCCCCAGCCCGCGCCAGACCAGGGCGCGGTGTTCGGCGGCTTCGGGTCTGCGTGTCAGGCGCAGGGCCTCGGTCAGCGCCCGCTCGGCTGTTCGCAGGTCGTCCAGTCGCACGCAGGTCATGCCCCGGTTCGCCAGGGCAGAGGCGCGGCCCCAGGCGTCGGTTCCGTATTCGGCGGCGGCGGTCGCGTATTCGGTGCGGGCCGCCAGGTCGTCGCCTGAGTTTGCCAGCGAGAGGGCAAATTCGGTGCGAATCAGTGCCCGCTCTCGCCCAGCAAATCGGCCCAACACAGCGCTGTAAGCCGCGCGCCAGTCACCCCCCGCCTCATACACCGCCCGGGGCCAGACGCGCGCCGCAATCGCGTCATCTGGTGGACAGGCCGCGCTCAGGCTCAGGGCCTGCTGGACATGGCCGCCCAGCAGCGCGGCGTAGGCTTCTACGGCCGGAAAGGTGGCGGGCGGCCAGCCCGACAGCACTTCCCTCAGGGCGGGCAGGTTCCCAGTGCGGTATGCCAGACGGCCCAGCAGTTCGGCCCATTCCCGTTGCCGAGCGAGATGCGCGGGAACCCCGCGAAGCGCCTCGGCCAGTGCCAGACCATCGGCGCGGGTGCGCAGGTGGCGCAGCGCCCAGTCGGCGTGTGGCCTGACCCGTTCCCAGTCACCTTGCTCAGCCAGACGGCCGAGTTGCTCTGCCACCTCATCGAAGACCGGCACCTCCACAGTGTAGGGGCGAAGGCGGTGTGCCCTCGCCCCTTGCTCCTGGCGTTTAGCCGCCCACTGGATAGGTGCCCTCATCCAGTGGCATCGGCTGAGTCTCGCCCGGCACCGTGGTGGGCGGAACCTTCACCAGATGAGCACCAGCACCCCAGACCAGGACCAGGACCAGCACAATTGCGTTCATAATTGACTCCTGTCGCGGAAACGGCTGCTGACCGTTGTCCGCGTGTACGAACCCGTCTGGGTTCGTGTGCAGGAGCTTGAAATCCTGGCGCGACACGCCATGTCGAATGACTTTCGCAGGGCCACAGTGGCGCCGCGAACCTGCTGTGACGGCCTAACCCCAGGGGGTTCGCGCGGTTCTAGAAAAGCCGCCTGGGCCGACAAGTTTCAGAACAGGGCAATTAGAAAAGCAGAGGCTTTAGACTGCCTCCGCAGACACTTCGCGCAAACCACCCGAAAAGTTGCCTTCTGGACGTGTGCCAGGCAAACTACTGTCACAGCCCGCCTTCGGGTGGGCTGAGGATTGAAACCTTGACGCAGCTGGTGACCCTTGGGCGTATCGCGCGTCACAGCCCGCCTTCGGGTGGGCTGAGGATTGAAACCCCAGCGGGGCCCGGCGCGGGGGCTGGGGCTGGTCACAGCCCGCCTTCGGGTGGGCTGAGGATTGAAACCGGGCAAGCCCAGCGAGGCCCTGCGCGGCGTGCTGAGTCACAGCCCGCCTTCGGGTGGGCTGAGGATTGAAACTGGCCCAGCCCGAAGCGGTCCCGCAGACCACGCGAGTCACAGCCCGCCTTCGGGTGGGCTGAGGATTGAAACGCACGCTGGACCAGCAGACGGCCGCCAGTGCCAGCGGTCACAGCCCGCCTTCGGGTGGGCTGAGGATTGAAACCCGAGGACATTGGGGTGAGCCTCAGCCGCGCCCTGGTCACAGCCCGCCTTCGGGTGGGCTGAGGATTGAAACACGTCGCCCAGAAACACGACACTGCTGCCTTCCGGGTCACAGCCCGCCTTCGGGTGGGCTGAGGATTGAAACGCTGTTCAAGTCGGAGCAGGAAGGCGAAAACGGCGTCACAGCCCGCCTTCGGGTGGGCTGAGGATTGAAACAGCAGTGTCTGCAGGAAATCGAGAAGCTGAGCGGTCACAGCCCGCCTTCGGGTGGGCTGAGGATTGAAACCCATCGGTGACGAAGGCGGGAATATACGCGTCAAGGTCACAGCCCGCCTTCGGGTGGGCTGAGGATTGAAACCCATCGGTGACGAAGGCGGGAATATACGCGTCAAGGTCACAGCCCGCCTTCGGATGGGCTGAGGATTGAAACGTGTTCAGGCCGCTGCCAGTCGCCACGATGCACTGTCACAGCCCGCCTTCGGGTGGGCTGAGGATTGAAACCGGCGCAGCTCGTACATCAGGCAGTGGAACGTGAGGTCACAGCCCGCCTTCGGGTGGGCTGAGGATTGAAACAGCTTGTGGAGGCGCAGTTCTTCGGCGGTCAGGGGTCACAGCCCGCCTTCGGGTGGGCTGAGGATTGAAACTGCCCGTTGAGCCACAGGTCATCGGCGTTGATGGCGTCACAGCCCGCCTTCGGGTGGGCTGAGGATTGAAACTGCTTCCTCTTCGGCCTCTGCTTCAAATTGTGTGGTCACAGCCCGCCTTCGGGTGGGCTGAGGATTGAAACCGAACGTGAATCACGTGCATCTGGCCGGCGGGCGGTCACAGCCCGCCTTCGGGTGGGCTGAGGATTGAAACACCGATACCCTGACGGTGGTGGTGCCGGGGCAGCGTCACAGCCCGCCTTCGGGTGGGCTGAGGATTGAAACAGGGCGCGGACATAGCCCATGTACCCTGGCACGGTCACAGCCCGCCTTCGGGTGGGCTGAGGATTGAAACTCCATGCTGAGGGCGCCCACGTAGGTGTCCCCGTGTCACAGCCCGCCTTCGGGTGGGCTGAGGATTGAAACACCCGTGTCTGCCCGTGGTGGGCGCGGGCTCGCTGCGTCACAGCCCACCTTCGGGTGGGCTGAGGATTGAAACCCGTTGATTAAGAAAGCCCCCACCCCCAGGCCTGGGTCACAGCCCGCCTTCGGGTGGGCTGAGGATTGAAACACCCGTGTCTGCCCGTGGTGGGCGCGGGCTCGCGTGTCACAGCCCGCCTTCGGGTGGGCTGAGGATTGAAACGCACGTCCACCCTGCGCATCCGCACCGAGGCGTCACAGCCCGCCTTCGGGTGGGCTGAGGATTGAAACCAGGTATCCGTGGCGCTCACGGGCTTCGGCAATGAGTCACAGCCCGCCTTCGGGTGGGCTGAGGATTGAAACAACTCACCCGCGCCGGCCTCGCGCTGCACCGCTGGCGTCACAGCCCGCCTTCGGGTGGGCTGAGGATTGAAACCAGGTGACCAGGGCCCACAGTACCTGCTGATCGGGGGGTCACAGCCCGCCTTCGGGTGGGCTGAGGATTGAAACAGCGCAGCCCGTAATTCCCGCCGCCCTGGTGCAGGTCACAGCCCGCCTTCGGGTGGGCTGAGGATTGAAACCTGGGGAACTGAATCAGGATGCGGCCCCCAACCGTCACAGCCCGCCTTCGGGTGGGCTGAGGATTGAAACCGGTGAGCGGCATCAGGTGCCCGTGTTGCCCATCGTGGTCACAGCCCGCCTTCGGGTGGGCTGAGGATTGAAACCGCATGGTGGTGGGCGTGGCGTACAGGGCCAGCAGTCACAGCCCGCCTTCGGGTGGGCTGAGGATTGAAACCTCGAAAAACGCGGGCGTTTCGGCTGGGCGGGTCTTGTCACAGCCCGCCTTCGGGTGGGCTGAGGATTGAAACACTGCGGCGCGCAACTACGCCGCCGCTGGCAACGAGTCACAGCCCGCCTTCGGGTGGGCTGAGGATTGAAACGCCAGCGTCCCACCCAGCGCCAGCAGGATGCCTCGAAGTCACAGCCCGCCTTCGGGTGGGCTGAGGATTGAAACAGGCCTGACCACCACAGCATGACGTGCGCGACCTCGGTCACAGCCCGCCTTCGGGTGGGCTGAGGATTGAAACCGTGCCTCTGCAGGAGGTGAGGGCCTATGCCCCGGAGGTCACAGCCCGCCTTCGGGTGGGCTGAGGATTGAAACTGACGCGCAGGCAGCGGCGAATGCCAAAGCCGACGTCACAGCCCGCCTTCGGGTGGGCTGAGGATTGAAACTGGTGCATGGCGGACAGGTGTTCTATGAATACGTGAGTCACAGCCCGCCTTCGGGTGGGCTGAGGATTGAAACACGCAGTTGCCAGCCCGGACTGCGCGGATGAATTTGTCACAGCCCGCCTTCGGGTGGGCTGAGGATTGAAACAGTAGCTGTACATGCCCCACTCGGTGAGGTTGCCGTGTCACAGCCCGCCTTCGGGTGGGCTGAGGATTGAAACCGGGCAGATCGGACAGCTGCGTGCCCACCTGCAGGTGTCACAGCCCGCCTTCGGGTGGGCTGAGGATTGAAACAGCAGGGCCAGCCCCAGCAGGGCGCCGGCGATCACCGTCACAGCCCGCCTTCGGGTGGGCTGAGGATTGAAACAGGCGGAAGTACCCGATGGGAGGGATGCGGCCCCCGTTGCAGCCGCCTTAAGGTGGACTGTAATTACAGCTTTCCCACTATCATCACGCCCGCCACCCTGCTTTGTCCGCTCACAAGTCCCCATTTCCGCTTGCCGGATGGTGTCCACAGGCCCCCTCGAAATCCTCCCCCCCTTCCCGAACCAAATCTGCTCGTCATGTGACGAGCAAACGGCCCCCACCGCTCTACGCCTCATCACTCGCAAAGGCCAGGTACAGCCGGGCAAGCAGAGCAGGGTGGTTCAAAGGTTGTCCCAGGACCTCCTCAGCCCTCTTCAAGCGGGCGCGGATCGTGTTGACGTGTACACCTTCCGCCTGCGCCAGCTCTGCCAGGCTGCCAGGATGGTAGAGATAGTGCCGCAAGGTGCGCTCAACGCGTCCGCCATCGTTCAGTGCGGCCAATTGGGTCAGCACTTGCACCCTGAGCGTGGTGAGCGCGCCGCTGTCCAGCAGGTCATGAAGAGGGTCGGTCTGCTGAAACAGGACGGCACCCCCTGTCCTGGGAACAGCTCGAAGGGCCTGCCGGCCTTGCCCGAACGCGTGGGTGACCCCTTCGCTGTTCGGCGGCTGGTGGCTGCGGGCGCTGATCCCCAGGCGCACGCCCCGGTTGGTGGAGGCGGCCAGGGCGCGGTGAAGCTCCTGCGCTTCACGCCCCAGGTCCAGGCTGCGCCACAGCCACACCGCTCGCCTGCCCTGCACCGTGGAATGGCCCAGCAGGCGCCGCTGCTGAAAATAACCCTCGCCCGCACCCGCCAGCACGTCCAGGGCCTGCTCGTCGCTGGGTCCTTCATCACCAAAGGTCCCCACCGCCAGGGCAAAGGGACCATCTAGCCCGGGCAGGTGTGTATCCCGGCCAGCCAGCAAGGCGTCCAGTGCCCGCTCGCCCACCCGGCGCCGCGCCGCCCCTGCCGCTGCTGCTTGCAGCCGGGCCAGCAGCGCATACGCCTGCAGCACCGGCACGAAGGCCGCCCACGCCGGGTCAAAAGCCGTCACCAGCAGGCCGACATGTCGCCCCCCATGCTCCAAGCGCACTGACACCTGGGGCCCAGCAGCCCGCCCCGCACTGGCGATCACGTCGGCCCAGCTGGCACGCAGTTCGGCATAGCCGCCGGTGAGGCGCGCGGCTTCCTGCATCAGAGCCTCTTCAGGATGAGGATCGGCCAGAGCCCTCTGCAAGTCACCCAGCACGGCCGTGAGCTGGGAAAGGTTCGCCGCCAGCAGGACGTGGGGGGCTATTTGCCGGGGACCAGAGTTCATTGTTCTAACCTACACGTCGCAGCGCCCAGGTTGTGGCTTTGCACAACACGCCAAGCTCCTGGCCCATCTATGCTGGCCTGAAATCCATGTTCATCGGCTGCCGCGCGCAGCACCCACAGGAGTTTGCCCGTGAAATACGCCCGTTTCATTGCCGGGGGCCGCAGCCTGAACGGCCACCTCCACCAAGGTCAGCTGGTTGACGCCGCTGGCGTGGCCCACGATCCCGCGCAGGTACAGTTTCGCCTGCCGGTGGACCCGCCCAAGGTCATTGCGCTGGCCCTGAACTACAACGACCACGCCGGGGAACTGGGCCTGACCCAGCCCAAGGAACCCGCCCTGTTCTGGAAGCCGAATACTACACTGCTGCCCCACGGCGGCACGGTCATCTACCCGCGCGGCGCGCAGTTCATGCACTACGAGGTGGAACTGGGCGTGATCATGGGCCGCGACGCCCGCCGCGTGAAGGCCAAGGATGCCATGGATTACGTAGGCGGCTACACCATTGGCAACGACCTCGTGGTGCGTGATTACGTGACGAACACCTTCCGCCCGCCCCTGCGAGGCAAGGGCTGGGACACCTTCGGGCCCCTGGGGCCGTACTACGTCACCGCTGACGAGATTGCCGATCCCCACAACCTCCGCCTGACCGCCCATGTGAACGGCGAACTGCGGCAGGAAGGCAGCACGCGCGACATGATCTTCTCGATTCCCGAACTGATCGAGCACATTTCGCGCTTCATGACCCTGCAAAAAGACGACGTCATCCTGACCGGCACGCCCAAGGGGATTTCGCATGTGCGCCCCGGCGACGTGATGACGCTGGAGGTCGAGGGCCTGGGCGTGCTGCAAAACGACATTCAAGAGGAAGACGACCTTGCTGAGCCCATCACCGGGCAGGAAAGCAAGGAAGGTGAGTGGGACGGGCGCTGAGCGCCTGACCACCCCTGCCTCACACTGCCGGAGGAGACTCGCCGCATGACCCGATTGCTGCTCAGTTTGCTGGCTACCCTCACCGTCACCGCTTCGGCCCAGGGGCGCGATTTTGAGATGCGCTCCTTCGTGAACATAGGCGGCGCCATGCGCCCGGCCTTTGCCTGGTGTGACGCGCCGGGAGCGGTGGTGGCTCTGGGCCCCTGGTCAGGCACTGCGGGCGCCGCAGCGCCCCTGGTTTCCTGGACCAAGACGCGTGCTGGCCTGGGCGCCCCCTTCCGCGTTGACGCCGTGGTGGGTGAGGCGGACGCGGGGGCGGGGCAGGTGCACTATCCCCTGCGCTGGCGCAACGGCAACGCCTGGGTGCCCGGCGACCTGCATCTGAGCAATGTGGAAAATGTGCTGGACCCCGCTTACCGCATGACCCGCGTGAACGCCTTCACCCTGAGCGACGTGGCCCACCCCTGCCGTTACGTGCCTCAGGCGGCTTTCCTGGGGGTCACGGGCAAGCGCACGGTGATTGTGTGGGAAAGCGGCGGTCAGGCCACCTATGCCACCCGCAACTTTGATGGTACGCCGGGCGTGCTGGTGAGGGGCGGGGTTTCCCCAGCTGACCTTCGCTTGCGCAGTCCACAGGGATTCACAGGCCTCTACACCTGGCAGGCGCCCGGCGGCGTCACCTATCACCTGGACCTGCGCCGCAATGAACTCACGGCGCGGCAAGGAGACCGTCTCCTGCTGCGCGAGCACTTCCTGGCTTACTCGATCTCAAATCCGGTGCCCCCACACGTGACCCCCACCAAGGAGCAACCATGACCCAGACCCTGAGTCCCAACCACGCCCTCGCCGCGCAGCTGCGCGAAAGCCGACTGAAAGGCGGCCTGAAACACTGGATCGGCGGCCAGTGGGTGGACGCCCAGAGCGGCCAGACCTTCGAGGCGCACTCGCCCGTCGATAACCGTCTGCTCACCACCGTGGCCAGCGGGGACGCCGCCGACATTGACCGGGCCGCCCACGCCGCGCATGACGCTTTCCAGACCTGGAAGGAGGTGAGCGGGGCTGAGCGGCGGAAAATTCTGCACCGCATTGCTGACCTGATCGAAAAGCGGGCGCAGGAGATTGCTGTGCTGGAAAGCATGGACACCGGGCAGGCCATTCGCTTCATGAAGTCGGCGGCCACGCGCGGCGCCGAGAACTTCCGCTTCTACGCCGACCGCGCCCCGGGTGCGCAGGACGGCCAGAGCCTGCCGGCACCCGGATTTATCAACTACACCCTGCGCCAGCCTATCGGCCCCGTCGGCGTGATTACCCCGTGGAACACGCCCTTCATGCTGTCCACCTGGAAAATCGCCCCGGCGCTGGCCGCTGGCTGCACGGTGGTCCACAAGCCTGCCGAGTGGAGCCCGGTGACCGCCACTCTGCTGGCCGAAATTATGGATGAGGCGGGGCTGCCCAGGGGCGTGCACAACCTCGTGCACGGTTACGGCGAGAGCGCTGGCAGGGCCCTGACCGAGCACCCCCTGATTCACGCCATTGCCTTCGTGGGCGAAACCACCACTGGCAGCCACATCATGCGGCAGGGCGCCGAGACTCTTAAGCGCGTGCACTTCGAGCTGGGCGGCAAGAACCCGGTCGTGGTGTTCGACGACGCCGACCTCGACAAGGCCCTGGACGCCGTGGTGTTCATGATCTACAGCCTGAACGGCGAGCGCTGCACCAGTTCCAGCCGCGTGCTCATTCAGGAGGGCATTTACGACGCATTCACCGCCCGCATTGCCGAGCGTGCGCGCAACATTCGCGTGGGCGACCCCCTGGACCCAGAGACCGAGGTGGGCCCGCTGGTGCACCCCCGCCACTTTGACAAGGTGATGTCGTACTTCGGCACGGCGCGCGACGAGGGCGCGACCATTGCGGCGGGCGGCGAGCGCGTGGGCCAGGAAGGCAATTACGTGACGCCCACCCTCTTCACAGGGGCGCGCAACGACATGCGCATTGCCCAGGAGGAAATCTTTGGCCCGGTGCTGACGGCCATTCCCTTCAAAGATGAAGCCGAGGCCCTGAGCCTCGCCAACGACGTGCGCTACGGCCTGGCCGGCTACCTGTGGACCAATGACCTGACGCGGGCCCACCGCTTCGCCCAGGGCCTGGAAGCCGGGATGATCTGGGTGAACAGCGAAAACGTGCGCCACCTGCCCACACCTTTTGGTGGCGTGAAGAACAGCGGCATTGGCCGCGACGGCGGTGACTACTCCTTTGACTTCTATATGGAGACAAAGAACATCGCCATCTCGCTGGGCACACACAAGACGGCGAAACTGGGGGTCTCGGCACCGCCCAAACTCGATCCCAGCGTGGCCGAAGGATGACCACCATCCTCATCACCGGGGCCGCTGGCGAAGTCGGTACCGCCCTGCGCCAGCAGCTGCGCGATTTTCTTCCCGCAGGCGAGTACATCCTGCGCCTCTCTGACCACCGCGATCTGGGCGTGGCGGGCGACGGCGAGGAACTGGCCCCCGCCGACCTCACCGACATGGCCCAGGTGCAGGCCGCCATGCAGGGCGTGGACGCCGTGATTCATCTGGGCGGCATTGCCAACGAGCACACCTACGAGCGCATCCGCGACGTAAACATGGACGGCACCTACCACGTGCTGGAAGCCGCGCGGCAGGCCGGCGTAAAACGCGTGGCCTTCGCTTCCAGCATTCACACGGTGGGCTTCTACCCCCGCGAGCCGATTGGGCCCGACGTGCCGGTGCGCCCCGATACCTACTACGGGGTCAGCAAGGTCTTCGGAGAAGCGCTGGGCCGCATGTACGTGGACCGCTTCGGCCTGGAGTTCGTCAGCGTGCGCATCTGCTCCTTCCAGCCGCAGCCCAGGGACGCCCGGCACCTGTCCACGTGGCTCTCGCCGCGCGACGCCGCGCAGCTGTTCGCCCGGGCCGTCACCGCGCCGGACGTGGGCTTTCTGGTCGTGGCCGGCATCAGCGGCAATACCCGGCGCTGGATGACCCCCGAAGGCTGGGACGTGCTGGGCTACGAGCCCCAGGACGACGCCGAAGACTACGCGCCGCAGGTCGAGCACCTGCACGGTGATCCCAGCGACATCACCGAGCAGCGGCAGGGCGGCATTTTTGTGGATTCCACCTACACCGGCCTCGCCGGAAAGGAAGGGTAAACGTATGGGCGCCATCACTGGCCAGGAGTTTTTAGACCGTCTGCGGCAGAACCCGCCGACCCTTTACATCGACGGGCAGCGGGTCACCGACCCCACGACCCACCTCGCGACCCGCAACATGGCCCACAGCCTCGCCGGGCTGTACGACCTGCAGCACCAACCCGAGCTGCGTGACCTGCTGACTTTCGAGGAGAATGGCCAGCGCTACGCGACCTCGTTCATGGTGCCACGCACGAAAGAGGACCTGGCCAAAATTGGCGAGGCCCACCGTGTGCGCGCCAACTACGCCCTGGGCTTTCTGGGCCGCGCGCCGGATTACATGAACGCGAACGTGATGGCCGCTGGCGTGGGCGCCGACTATTTCGGGGCATGCAGCGCCAGCGTGAAGGGCGACCCCAGGCGCGACTTCGCCGCCAACATGCGCCGCTACTTCGAATTCGTGCGTGAAAACGACCTGTGCCTGACCCACGCGCTCACCAACCCGCAGGTGAACCGCGCCAAGCAGGCCAGCGAGATGCCCGACCCCTACATCGCGCTGGGTGTGGTGGAGGAAACCGAAGAAGGCGTGATTGTGCGCGGCGCGCGCATGATGGCCACGCTGCCCATTGCCGACGAGATTCTGGTGTTTCCCAGCACGGTGCTGAAGGAAAACGCTGACAAGAGCAAGTACGCCATGGGCTTTGCGCTGCCCTGCAACGCGCCGGGCCTGTCGTTCCAGTGCCGCGAGCCCTTTGACATTGGCCGCGACCCCGAAGACCACCCGCTGGGCAGCCGCTTTGACGAGCAGGACGCCTTCGTGATCTTCGACGACGTGCTGGTGCCCTGGGAGCGCGTGTTTCTGCTGTACGACGTGGAACTGGCGAACAAGGCCTACGCCGGCACCGACGCCGTGCTGCACATGGCCTATCAGGTGGTGAACCTGAAGGTGGCCAAGACCGAAGCCTTCCTGGGCACCGCGCAGGCCATCGTGAATGCCATTGGCTCCGGGCAGTTCCAGCATGTGCAGAGCAAGGTTGCGGAAATCATCGTGACGCTGGAAATCATGAAGGCGCTGGAGGTGGCGGCCGTGGCCGGCGCCCAGCCCAACGCGTACGGCGTGATGACCCCCGCCCGTGGCCCACTGGACGCCGCGCGCAACTACTACCCGGCGGTGTACGCCCGCCTGCCCGAACTGCTGCAGTTGCTGGGTGCCAGCGGCATCATCATGATGCCGGGCAAGGCGGACCGCGAGGGCCCGCTGGGTCCACAGATCCAGAAGTACCTGCAGGCCGGGGCCGCCAGCGCCGACGAGCGCCTCAAGCTCTTCCGCCTCGCCTGGGACATGTCCATGAGCAGCTTTGGCGGGCGCCAGAGCCTGTACGAGAAGTTCTTCTTCGGGGACCCGGTGCGCATGCACTCTGCGCTGTACGAGGTCTACAACAAGCAGCCCTACGTGGAGCGCATTCAGGCGTTCCTGAACCGGGCCGGCGCGCCCCAGGCGGTGGCCGCCGATGACTGACCTCTCCCCCCTTCGCCCCAATGTGGTTCGTATTGCCCACGCCGTGCTGACTGTACGGAGCCTGGAAGCCAGCCGCGAATTCTACGTGGACCTGCTGGGCATGAACGTGCTGCACGAGGAACCCGGGGCCCTGTACCTGCGCGGCGTGGAAGACCGCGAGTGGACCCTGAAACTGGTGCAGGAGGACCATGCCCGCGTGCGCCACCTCGCCTACCGCGTGGCCGGCGAGGCCGATCTGGACGCCCTGGTGGCGCTGGCCGAGCGCCAGGGCCTGCCGTACCGCTGGGAAGAGGAACTGGACCGCCCGCGCCTGCTGCGGCTGCAGGACCCCTTCGGCATTCCGGTGGCCTTTTACCACGAGAGCCAGAAGCACCGCTGGCTGCTGCAGGACTACCATCTGCACCGGGGCCCGGGGCTGCAGCGCGTGGACCATGTGAACGTGATGGTGCCAGACGTGGAGCGCACCATGCGCTGGTACATGGACGAACTGGGCTTCCGCTTGTCGGAGTACACGGTGGACGAGCAGGAGCGCTACTGGGCCGCCTGGATTCAGCGCCGGGGCGGTGTGCACGACCTCGCCCTGACGAACGGCGCGGGCCCCCGGCTGCACCACTGGGCCTACTGGATGCCCGACATCACCGCCATTGTGCGCACCTGCGACATTCTGGCCGGCGCGCGCCAGCCCGAGCGCATTGAGCGCGGTCCGGGGCGCCACGGGATTTCCAACGCTTTCTTCCTGTACATCCGCGACCCGGACGGCCACCGCATTGAGCTGTACACCAGCGATTACGTGACCGTGGACCCGGACTTCGAGCCCATCCGCTGGCTGCGTGACGACCCCCGCCGCCAGACCCTGTGGGGCGCCAAGACGCCGCGCAGCTGGTTTGAGGAGGCCTCGGACATGGAAGCCTTCGACGGCGGTGTGGTGGCCGCTGTGGCAGGCGACCTGACGGGCATCCCGGTGCATGTGATCTGAGGATGGACCGAGTGCGCGGCGCGGTGGCGGCTGGAGTGAAAACGGCCTGCCACCGCGCCGCGCCTCTATTCCAGCTGCTGCCCTTATCGGAGACCCAGCCCGTTCGCCCCAGGGCCATTGAGGCTGTCTGCACTCAATGGGCTCTGCCGTCACTTCGGTTTCAGGATCACCGTTCGCACCGCCCTTTGCCCGTTCTGGACCGCCTGGGCCAGTACCCAGCCCTGGTCGTTCAGGGCGTAGGTTCCCTGGATGCGCCAGCCCTCCACCCGAATGGGGCGGTAGGTGCGCGTGGCGTGGGTGTAAATGAACTGATCGTCCAGATACCCCACCAGGGCCTGCCCCTTCTCGTTGAGGTCCTGCGCGAAGACGGCGTCGGTGCCAGCGGGGCGCTGCACCTGGGCGGGCTGCGCCGCATTCGCCGGCCACACATAGAGCGTGGCGCCATCGCCGGCCACGTCCTCGCCCAGAATCAGCCCGGCCTCGTTGATGAACTGGGGCTGCCACACCTTCCTGTCCACACTGTACAAGCCCTCTGGGCGCTGCAGGGCGTTGTCCGCCACCACCTGGCGGGCACGGTTCACGTCGTGGGCACCGGCCACCTGCAGGGTCTGGATGGTCCCTGTCGCCGGACTCCACAGGTAGCTTTCGTCTGTATTCAGGTCATTGGCCACCGCCGTCAGGTCGGGCGCGCAATTCTGAATAAAAATGTTGGGGTCAGGGAAAGGCAGGGGGGTCAACCGGCCTCCGCTGGAGAAGAGGGGGAGCTGCTCGGAAAAGGTATTCAGCACGAAGCGCCCATCGTCCGCCAAGCAGGTTCGGCCCACCGACGAGGCCAGTTCGCCGGTCTTGAAGCCGCTGGGCAGGGGCAGGGCCCGGGGCGTTCCTCCGGTCCACAGGTGCAGCACGTCGTTGTCGTCGGCGCGGGCCTGGGCGCCCGGGTGCGCCACGAACAGCACGTCGCCCTTGTTGTTCAGGGCCAGGGCAAAGGCGTGCTGAAAACCGGGGGGCAGGGGTACCGCCTGCACCGTGAACGTGGCGCCGCTGCCTGGGACAGTGGTCGCTTTCACCGGCTGGGGGCGGGGCGTGGGCATCGCTCCCGGCTGGGCCGCCCCGACTGCAGCGCCCAACAGGGCCGAGCCGAGCATTGCCAGCAGCAGGCGGGCAGGCGGAGTGGAAAGGGGCCGGCGCAGGTAGGGCGACATACCTCTACCCTAGGCAGCGGGCGGGACAGCTGGGGGGACAGTTGCGCCCCCGGCCCGTGAGCGGGGTGGATTCTCGCCGTGACGCCCACCCCTTGACCGAGCCCTTAAGGCCATATCTGAATGCCCACATTGCCACCTTCCCACTTCACTTGAATCGTTCTCGCACCCGATGGACCCAGACCCAAGGAGCACCATGACACCCGATCAGCGCTGTATTCCCGATGACCAGCTGGCCCTTCTGGCGCAGGAACTGGAGGCCGCCGAAACCAGCGGCTCTCCCCTGCCGCCTTTCAGCGAACGCTTTCCCGGCATGACCATTGCCGACGCCTACGCCGTGCAGCGCGCCTGGGTGGCACACAAGGTGGCGAACGGGCGCCGCGTGACTGGCCACAAGATTGGCCTGACCTCGCGCGCCATGCAAATGGCCTCGCAGATCACCGAGCCCGATTACGGAGCCCTGCTGGATGACATGTTTTTCGAGCCCAACGGGGATATTCCCCTGTCGCGCTTTGTGGCGCCCAAGGTCGAGGTGGAACTGGCCTTCCTCCTCAAGAGCGATCTGGAAGGCCCAAACGTCACCGTGTTCGATGTGCTGCGCGCCACCGAGTACGTGACCCCCGCCGCCGAGATCATTGACGCGCGCATTCAGCGGGTCAGCCGCGCCACCGGCAAACCCCGGAAAGTCACCGACACCATCAGCGACAACGCGGCCAATGCGGGCGTGATCGTGGGGGGCCGCGCCATGCGCCCCGACGACATGGACCTGCGCTGGGCCGCTGCCCTGTGCATTCGCAACGGCGTGATTGAAGAAACCGGGGTGGCGGCGGGGGTGCTGGGCCACCCGGCAGCGGGCATTGCGTGGCTGGCCCAGCGGCTGGCCCCCCACGGCGAGGGACTGAAAGCTGGCGAACTGGTGCTGGCCGGTTCCTTTACCCGCCCGGTAGACATTGCCAGCGGCGACGTGTTTACCTTCGATTACGGCCCCCTAGGGGCCTTTTCCTGCCGCTTTGCTGGCGAAGCGCGAGGGCAGGCCCATGCCTGAGAACGCCTTTAAAACCGCCCTTGTGCGCGGCGACCGCCTGATCGGGCTGTGGCTGGCGCTGGCCGATCCCTACAGCGCCGAGCTGTGCGCCGGGGCGGGCTTCGACTGGCTGCTGATTGACGGCGAACATGCCCCCAATGACGTGCGCTCTACCCTGGCGGGCTTGCAGGCGGTGGCGCCCTATCCCACCCACGCCCTGGTGCGCCCGCCTATTGGGAGCGCCGTGCTGATCAAGCAGCTGCTGGACATTGGCGCCCAGACGCTGGTGGTGCCGATGGTGGACACCGCCGAGCAGGCCCGCGATCTGGTGGCCGCCACCCGCTACCCGCCGCGCGGCGTGCGGGGTGTGGGCGCGGCCCTGGCGCGCGCCAGTCGCTTTGGCCGCGACGCCGCTTACCTGAGGGCTGCCGATGAAGGCGTGTGCCTGATCGTGCAGGTGGAATCGGCGGCAGGGCTGGCGGCGCTGGACGAGATTGCGGCGGTGGACGGGGTGGATGGCGTGTTCATTGGCCCGGCTGATCTGGCGGCCAGCCTGGGGCACCTGGGGCAGCCCGGTCACCCAGAGGTGCAGGCGGCAATCCAGCAGGCCGCCACCCGCATTCGCGCGGCCGGGAAGGCGGCGGGCATCCTCTCCACCGACGAAGCCGTGGCGCGCACCTACCTGGAGTGGGGCTACACCTTCGTGGCCGTGGGCACCGACGTGACTCTACTCTCTCGGGCGTCCTCGGCGCTGGCGAGCCGCTTCAAGGACTGAAGTTGGAACTGCTCGTCACGTGACGAGCAAAACGAAGTGCGGGGGTAAGCGCGTTTCTGGCTCCCCTGCACTTCGCTGTTTTCGAGGCTGTTATGAGGCTCTCCAGCCCGTTGAGGGCCGCTGGTGCTTCCCCCTGTTATGGGAATTTTCCACAGCAACAACATTTGCTCTCCCGCTTACTCGTCGCAGCTTTTCTGTTGCTCTTCCAAATGCTCTTTCAGTGCAGGCCAGAGGTCACGCACGCGGGCCTGGGCGTGGCGCTGGGCCTCTGCTTCGCGGCGCAGCAGGGCCTCGCGGTATTGGGGCACCCAGTCTTCTTCCGTCAGGATCGTCTGGGCCACCTGGGCGTCTTGCAGGCGGCCCAGCTGCTCCAGCACGGCCAGTAGGGCTTCGGGGGCGTCGCCTGTCAGCTCGGCGGTGTAGCGGTAGCGTTTCAGGTGTTTGCGCCACTCGTGCCAGGGTTCCGCGCTGGGGCTCTGGAACACCTGCTCGGCCTCGCGCAGCAATTCGTGGGCGTCGCTGCACAGGGTTTCTTTCACCCGCGCCTTCCACGACTTGGGGCGTTTGACTGCTGGGGGCAGGTCGGGCAGCGCGACCTCTGCCTGGGCGCGGGCCCGGTGTTCGGTCCAGGCCTGCTCAAAGTTGCTCAGGGCCTGGGGCGGAACCTCCAGTTCCTTCAACGCCTGCAAGAGATGCTGACCCACGGCGTCCCGGTCCCGCACGGGAGCCACGGCCCGGCGCAGGTCGCGCCACGCCCGCTTGGTTCGTTTGGGGGCGCTGCCAATCCGCAGCTGCGCCTGCACCTTCCGCGTCAGCTTGCGCGCTTCATGAATGGCTTTGGGGTCGCCCTGCTGCAGGTCAGGCCAGAGCTGGTCCAGGGTCTTGACGGTTTTTTCAAAGCGGTTCATGGCCCGAGGATGCGCGCTGCAGATGGGTGGGCGTGCGCGCCGTGCCTAACGCTCCTTTCATGCACGTACAGCAGAGCGGGTCGGAGGAGAGAGCATACAGATTCCGGTTGAGCAGGTTTTGTCACTGTTCAACCTGGGCAGAGCAAGGAAAAAAGAGCGGCTGCCGAGAAAGGCGTGAGCGAATCGGTAGTTCCCCAAACGCAAACCGTATCAGTTCGCCCCCAGCTTCACCCGGAAGGTGACGGTGGCTTGCTGGCCGGCGGGCACATCTACCCGGCGCGCCACCGTCACCTGCTGGCTGGGGGCGGGCTGGCCGTCCACCACCACAAAACGGCCGTAGAGCTGCTCGCGCACCTGGGTCTGCACGGGGCGCGCTTTGGTGCTGGTCAGGGTATAGGTGACCTGAAAAGTGGTGCTGAGTATCCGGCCCTCGGCATTCCTCTCCACGCCCAGCGTCTGAACGCGGCGCACGTACCGCAGCTCGTGGTCGGCGCCCAGGTCCAGGTCAACGGGGCGGCTGGCCTGGGCCGCTGGCAGGGGCACCGTGCCCACCAGGGTGCCGTCTTCCCGAACCGTCAAAGGCCCGGTGGGCAGCGACTGGTCCGGGGTGAATTTGTAGTGCCGGTTGGCCCGGCCTGTGCGCTCCTGGCGGTCAAAGTACATGCTGATCAGCGCGTACCGCGTAAAGCCCGTGAGGCGCGGCTGCACAAACGGCAGTGTCAGGCTCTCGCCGCGCCCCAGCGTCAGGCCACCGGGCAGGGCGTAGCGCTGCAGGCCCCGCACCTCGCCCAGACTGGTGACCCCAGCTGAGCCGGGCAACATGGGGACCGGCATCACGGCAGCGGTGGGGGTGACCCCTCGGCCGGACTGCTGCTCGTTGCCCAGCCCAGCCGGCGTGGTGCGCACGTCACCCGCGAACAGGTCCACCTGCCGGGCCTCGTAGGTCTCGGTGCCCCGGTTGCGAATCTCGGCCAGGGCGGCCAGCCGGGCCCCGCTGCCCGCCGCGTTCAGTTCGTAGCGGGGTTGCCACGCCAGCGCCTGCGTGCGGTAGCTCAGCGCCCCGGTCACCTGGCCTTGGCCGGCCACGTCCACCTGCACCGCCACCCCACCGGCCAGCGCGTCTGGCGGGGGCGGCGCTGCGAAGGCCAGCTCGCCGGGCGCGGCGGTCAGATACTCGCCCGACGACAGCCGCACCAGCAGGTCGGCGGCGCGCACCAGCACGCCGTCCAGTGGCGCTTGCCCGGCGCGCAGCACCCGCACCGGCTGGCCCTGCTGGGTCGTCAGCCAGTCCAGATCGGTGGGGCGCACCTCCAGCCGCCGCAGGGGCGCGCCAGTAAAGGTCAGGCTGCCCGGCTGAATAAAACTCCAGGCTGCGCGGCTGAAGCGCAGCTGGTGGGTGGCCTGCCCGCCGGCCGCCTGCAGGGTGACAGGCGTGCGCACCTCGGCAAACCCGGGATACAGGCGCAGCTCGGTGGCCGAGGCGGGCAAACCCAGCGTCAGCAGCAGGGCCAGGGCAGTCAGGCGGCGCGTCATGGGGTGCATGGTGGCATGAACGGGGCCGCGCCGAGACCGCACCTGCCGCGCCAGATTCGGCCCCGGCCCTTCAGTGGTGAGGAGATAGGGGAGGGGGCAGCGGCTGGCCGCCGCGCCGGGTCAGCAGGGCCTGCAATTGCTCGGTTTCGCCGCGCTGCGTGCTGCCCACATGGCGGGCCAGCCCCCGGATGTCTGGCCGCTGAAGCCACCCCTGAAATGGCCGGGCCATCTGCACCGCGCCCTGGTGGTGCCGGATCATAAGCTGCAGGAAGAGGCGCTCGGCCTCCAGGACTGGCAGGTGGCTGAGCTGCGCCACCGCCTGCACGGAAGCCATGCCTATCTGGGCCGCGTGGTAGGGCGGTAACGTGCCCAGGGTGGGCTGCCCCCAGGCCTGCAGCAGGGCGCGCAGCTGCGTCATCTCCTGGGCCTGGGTGTCACGGATGCGCACGGCCAGGGTCTTTAAGGCAGGGTCCTGGGTGCGCGGCGCGATGCGGCGGGCCATGTTCACCGCCTGGGCGTGGTGGACCAGCATTTCCTGCACGAACCGGCCCTCGGGGCTGCCTGAGGCCGGCGCGGGCAGCAGGGCCGGGGCCAGGGCCAGGGCCAGCAGCACCGAAAGCACCCCCGAAAGCACCACGCCCCCCAGCGCCAGCCAGCCGGGCGCGCGGGCCAGCCGCTGAGGCCAGGGGGCAGGCCCAGGGTGCACGGCACTCATGGCCGCGTGTGAAAGCGGCGCAGCAGGGCCCAACCCAGCACCATCATCAGCGCCCCCCAGGCCAGAAAGCCCAGGTCATAGGCCAGCTGGTGGGGGCCGGGGCGAACGTGGTGAATCTGCAGCAGCTGGTGGTCAATCAGGCCCTCGACCACGTTAAAAAGTCCCCAGCCCAGAAGCAGCCCCCCCAACAGCGCAGAGGTGCGCCGGGGCGCGTGGCCGCTGCGCGTGCCACTCCAGAGCAGCGCCACCCCCAGCACGGTGAAAACCCAGGTGGCCGCGTGAAAGAAACCGTCGGCCAGCGTGTTGAGCTTCAGGTTGTCCAGGGTGGTGGGGGCATACACGCTGCTCAGCAGATGGTGCCACTGCAGCAGCTGATGCAACACGATGCCGTCGAAAAAGCCGCCCAGGCCAATCCCCAGCAGGGTACTGCCCCAGGTCAGGGCGGGCGGTGCGGCGCGGTCGGAAGGAAGGGATGTCGTCATGGCGCCTCCTGGGCGGGTTCATCGTTCCGTGGACTGCGGCCGTGCCGGGTGAGAAGAGGCTGAAGAAGCAGGCACCAAGTTCAAGAGCCACCACAGCGGGAGGGAGCAATGAGGCGGCGGCTGACCCTCCCCACATGCCCCGGCACCCGGCTCCGTTTTGCGGCATGCTGGGGCCTGTCTGCTTGACAACCCACCCGCCCGGCCAGTCCCACTGGCCCCTCCTCCCCACCCCCAGGAGTTGCCCCGGCATGACCATGACCCAGACCCCCTCTTTGCTTGATCCTGGCCTGTGCGCCGACGTGCTGCACCTGGCCGGCAGCGGCGGCGCCGATTTCGCCGAGCTGTTCGTGGAAGACACCCACAACACCGGGTACCGCCTGCACCAGGGCGAGGTGCGTGACGCAGGCGGCGGCAACCTGTTCGGCGCGGGCCTGCGCCTGCTGTACGGCACGCGCGTGGTGTACGCCTACACCAACGATGTCACGCCCACGGGGCTGCGCCAGCTGGCGGGCGATGTGGCCCGCGCCCGCGCCGGGCAGGGCGAGGTGAGCCGCCAGGGCACGGGCGGGCTGGACTTCCGCCGCCATGACGTGCGCCCGCTGTACGTGGCCCGGCAGCATCCCCTGCACGCCCGCGCGCAGGACAAGCTGGCCCTGATGCGCCGCGCCCACCACGCCGCCGCTGGCGTGGGCGACGTGAAAACCGTGGACGTGAATTACCTGGACCGGGTGCAGCGCGTGCTGATCGCCAACACGGAAGGCCTGTGGGCCGAGGATGAGCGGGTGTGGACCCGGCTGATGGTGAGCGCCATTGCCCAGGACGGCACGTGGCGCGAGAGCGGCTTTTATGGCCCTGGGGCCGGGCAGGGCCTGGAGTTCTACGACACCGTGACCCCCGAAGCCACTGGTGCCGAGGCCGCCCGGATGGCCAACGCCATGCTGCGCGCCGGGCACGCGCCCGCCGGCAAGCTGCCGGTGGTGATTGGCAACGCGTTTGGCGGGGTGATCTTCCACGAGGCCTGCGGCCACATTCTGGAAACCACCGCCGTGGAAAAGAACGCCAGCGTGTTTGGCGACAAGCTGGGACAGGCCATCGCCCACCCCTGCGTGAGCGCCACCGACGACGGCACCCTGCCCGGCGCGTGGGGCATGGTGAGCGTGGACGACGAGGGCCTGCCGGGCCAGCGCACGGCGCTGATTGAAAAAGGGGTGCTGACCTCGTTCATGGTGGACCGGGTGGGCGAGCTGAACACCGGCCACCGCCGCACCGGCAGCGGGCGGCGGCAGAACTACACCTTCGCCCCGGCCAGCCGCATGCGTTCCACCTTTATCGAGGCGGGCCCCCAGACCCCAGAAGAGCTGATCGGGCAGGTGGGGTACGGGCTCTATGCGCGGCGCATGGGCGGCGGCAGCGTGACCCCCGGCACCGGGGAATACAACTTCGCCGTGAAAGAGGCGTACCTCATTCGTGACGGCGAGCTGGCCGAGCCGGTCAAGGGGGCGTCTCTGGTGGGGAACGGCGCGCAGGACCTTCGCAATATCGTGGGCGTGGCGAACGATCTGGCGCTGGGCCAGGGGATGTGCGGCAGCGTCTCGGGCAGTATTCCCACCGATGTGGGCCAGCCCCACATCCTGATCAGCGAGATCACCGTGGGGGGCCGCGCATGACCGGGGCCCCGGACACCGCCCAGCTGAGCCTGGACGCCGCCCGCCGCCACCTGCTGGACCGCGCCCACGAACAGGGCGTGGCGCTGGAGGTCTACGCCCAGCGCGAGGCCGCCACCGCCATTGAGGCCCACGGCGGCGAGATCAGCGAATACAAGCTCTCCACCCGGCAGGGCGTGGGCCTGCGCGCGTTGGTGGGCGGCGCGTGGGGCGCGGCCTTTACCGAGAACCTCGCGCGCCCCGCGCTGGACCGGGCCCTGGAACGCGCGGTGGAAAACGCCCGGCTGGTGGCCCCTGAACCCGGCGCGGCCCTGATCGCCTGGGGCGAGCCGCCCAGCCTGGACCTGTACGGCGAGGGCCTGAGCGGCGTGACCCCCGAGCAAAAGGCGCAGGTGGCCCTGACGCTGGAACAGGCCGCGCGGGCGCACGACCCCCGGGTGGTCAGCGTGCCTTACCTGGGCTATGAAGACAGCCAGACCGAACTGCTGGTGGGCAATACCGAGGGCCTCAGCCGCGAGCAGCGCGCCCTGCACGCCATGACCTACGCCGCGCCGCTGGCGCGCGACGGCGAGGAGAACCGCATGGGCAGCGACTGGCAGTTCACGCGCGAATTCACGGCGCTGGACCCCACCCAGACCGCCCTGCGCGCCGCCGAAAAAAGCCTTGCCCTGCTGGGTGCGCGCCCGGCCCCCACCGGCACCTTTCCGGTGGTGATCAGCGGCGAGTGCATGGGGTCGCTGCTGAGGCTGTTTTCGTCCATGTTCAGTGGCCGCGCTGTGGAGGAAGGCAAGAGCCCGCTGGCCGGGCGCCTGGGGGAGCCGGTGGGCAGCGCCCTGGTGACGCTGCTGGATGACCCCACCCTGCCCCAGGGCATGTCCTCGCGCGCCTTTGACGCTGAGGGGTGCCCCAGCGCCCCGCTGACCCTGATGGCCGGGGGAGAACTGCGCGCCTTTTTCCACAACGCCCAGACCGCCGCGCGCGCCGGACAGGCCAGCACCGGCCACGCCGCGCGTCAGGGCTACCAAGGCGTGGTGGGGGTGGGCCACAGCAACCTCTTCCTGCAGCCGGGCCACACCCCCGACGACGAGGTGACGGCGGGCGTAACAGGCATTCTGCTCACGGAAGTCTCGGGCGGGCATGCGGGCGCGCAGCCCCTGACCGGCGATTTCAGCCTGCAGGCCGAGGGCTTCTGGTTACAAGACGGCGTGCGTGCCTATCCGCTGGAGGTCTTTACAGTGGCCGGCAACTTTACCGAGCTGCTGGCGCAGATTGAAGCGGTGGGGGAGACCCTGGAATGGACCTGGGGCGGCACCGGGGCGCCTGCTGTGCGCGTGAAAGGGCTGGCCGTGGCCGGGGGGGCACCCCAGGGCTAGGGCTCCCTTGCTCCGCGCGCCGCGCCCGGTCCCGCGCCAGGGGCCGGGCGTGGCCTAGCATGGCGCCATGCTGAGCGCCTTTCTCAATCCCCTGGGGACCCTGTACGACCCCACGGGCGACACCGACCTCGCGGCCCTCTCAGACGGGCTGTTGCAGCTGCTGGGGGACGCCACCCTGATTCCGGTGACCGGGCTCAGTGAAGAGGAACTGCTCTCGGTGCCCGCCGCCTTTACCTCCTGGCAGGTGCTGGCCCACGGGGCGGTGGTGCTCACGCCAGATGGCGAGGAAGACCCGGCGTGGCGCCGCCTGACCCGCGAAACCCAGGCCGAAACAGAAGGAGCCCTGGCCCTGGCCGCCCAGGCCGCCACCCACCTGAACGCCCTGTCGCAACTGGGCCTGGACGTCACGGTGACCGAGCGGGGCGGGCGGCCCCTGCTGGTGCATCTGCGCCACCCCCACGGCCTGGCGCTGGCGCTGGATCAGGCGCAAGCGGGGCTGCACGACTGGCTGGCCGACGCCCCCTTCCGCCAGGACCTGCGCGTGGCCCGCGATCCCCTGGGCCTGACGGTGCTGCCCAGCGCCATCCGCCCCGAGCGCGCGGTGAACTATGTGCTCTCCGAGTGGCCGGCCGGTGCGGTCACGGTGGGCGTGAGTGCCCTGCCCGACGACCGCGCCTTTCTGGCCCTGTGCGACCTGGCCCTGGTTCCCGGCCAGAGCCCACTGCTCCATGCCCCCGGGGACGCCGACCCCGAAGAGTGACCTGGGTACCGCTCGTGGTGGTCAGTGCAGTCCCCGGAGCCGCCCCAGGGCCAACCCTTTCGGCCCTGGGCTCAGGGCAGCGTCGCCGGGGCGCCGGTCTGAAGGGGTTGGGGGTGCAGAACCGCCAACACGTGCTCGCCCATAGCCAGCCCTAGTTCGTATTCGCCGTACAGCACGTCACTGGCGCCTAAGGCCAGCAGCGCCTGCTGGGTGTGCTCATCGTGGGTGCGGGCCGTGACATGCACGCCGGGGTTCAGGTGGCGCACCTGTTCCAGCATCAGCTGCGATTGCAGGCTGTCAGGCACCGCCAGGATCACCACCCGGGCCGCCTGCACCTGGGCACGCGTCAGCACCTCCAGCCGGGCGGCGTCTCCGTACACCACCGTCATGCCCTGGGCGCGGAGTTCCTCGGTCAGGCGTTCGTCTTCTTCCACCACCACCAGCGGCACCTGCTGGGCTTGAAGCCGCTGCGCGATCAGGCGGCCCACACGGCCATATCCCACCAGTACCACGTGTCCATTCAGATTGAGGGGCGCTCCAGGCGCCTGGGGGGTGTGGGGGGCGCGGCGTTCGTGCCAGGCTTCGAGCACAGGAATGAGGCGGAACAGAAACGGATTGAGCACAATGGACACGATGGCCCCCGCCAGAATCAGGTTCTGGCCCTGAGCGCTCAACAGGTCCAGATCGCGGCCCAGGGTCGCCAGGATAAACGAGAACTCGCCGATCTGGGCCAGGGAAATAGCCACGGTCAGGGCCGTGCTAAAAGAAGCGCGCAACAGACGCAGGGTGAAAAAGGCGATCAGCGTCTTGCCCACCAGAATAATCAGGGCGGTGGCCAGCACCAGCAGCGGGGCCTGCAGCACGATGGCCGGGTTAAACAGCATGCCCACCGCGACGAAAAACAGCACCGCGAAAGCGTCCTGAAAAGGCAGGGCGTCCTGGGCCACCTGATGGCTGAACTTGCTCTCGCTGGCCACCACCCCGGCCAGAAAAGCGCCCAGGGCAAACGAGACATCAAACAGCGCGCCAGCGGCGTAGGCAATGCCCAGCGCCGTGCCCAGCACCGCCAGCGTGAAGAGTTCGCGTGAACCAATGCGGGCCACGCGCGCCAGCATCCACGGAATGAAGCGCCGGCCCGCCAGCAGGGTCACGGCCACGAACAGGCCCATCTTGCCCAGCGTGACCATCAGCGCAAGGCCCAGAGCACCCAGGTCTAGGGTCCCGCCAGCGCCGCTGAGCAGCGGTGCCAAGGCCGGCAGGAGCACCAGCGCCAGCACCATCACGAGGTCTTCCACAACCAGCCAGCCCACCGCGATCTTGCCGTTGGTGGTGTCCAGGGTGCCGCGCTCTTCCAGAGCCCGCAGCAACACCACGGTGCTGGCCACCGAGAGGGCCAATCCCAGCAGAATGCCCTGCCCCAGCGACCAGCCCCACAGGTGGGCCGCAGCGGCGCCCAGCACCGTCACGGCCACGATGCGCAGCAGGGCGCCCGGCACCGCAAAGCGCCGCACCGCCAGCAGGTCACCAATAGAGAAATGCAGGCCCACACCAAACATCAGCAGCATCACGCCAATTTCAGACAGTTGGGCGGCGATGGCGGCATCGGCTACGAAGCCGGGCGTGAACGGCCCGATAGCCAGCCCGGCCAGCAGGTAGCCGATCAGGGGCGGAAGCCGCAGGCGGGTGGCGGCCAGCCCGCCGAAAAAAGCCAGCGTCAAGCCAACGGCCAGGGCAGAGATCAGATCGGTGTGGTGTGGCATAGAGGGGCCTCCTTTCAAGCACCGCCGGGGGGTGAAGTCTCGTGGGGAAATTCCTGACTCAGAAAGGTCTGGAAGGCCGTCTGGAAGGCGTCACCTTCGGTGTCTAGGCCCGCTGCCTGGGCGGCATCGCGGATGGCCGCCGAGAGCAACTGGGACGCGGCGCGCGTGCGGCTGGCGTCCAGCAGGTCGGCCAGTTGCGACAGCCAGAACACGTCCACGGCCTGAAGCCGAAGAGTGACTTTGCCCTCTGGCAACTCGCCCTGATACCCGCGTGCCGCACGCTCCTCCAGGGCATACCGAATCAGGGACTGCACACGGGAATTCGTTTTTGTTGCCATTTTTCCTCCAGAGATATTCTACTACAAATGGCAGTTTGCCATTCTGGAATGGTTAAAGATGGCAAACTGCTTTTCCAAAGGGTCTGTCGAGTTGGCCCCTGCTCTGGGACGCTTGGCCTGCAGAGTCGTGGTTGCCTTGGTGTGCCGGCTGCCTACAGGCCGACCGTCGGCGCGGCGCCCGCTTCTGGCCCGTGCTCCACGGTCTTATAGCCTGTGGCCCCCAGGCCCTTGCCCGTTCACTATGATGCGCACGGCGCCTCTGAGCCCCCAGACCGGGTGTTTTTTGAAGTGCCTGTCGTTTCTTCTTGTCCAGGAGCCTCTTGATGGTCGAACCAACGCCTTCTGTTTATTTGGACTCCGCGCCGGGAGTGTCCGGCCGGATGCTCGCAACTGATGTCGTGGGGATTGGTCTGGGCCGCTGGGCTGATGGGGGAGCGTGACCGCTTTCCCGGCCACGGATCTGGGGCCTCTGCCCGCCCTGCTGGCCCAGAGCGCGGCGCTGCACCGTCACCTGTGCCCCCGGCAGGTGCTGGGCGCCCGCATGGGGCTGCTGGCCGGGGCGCGCCTGGGTCTGCCCTTTCCCCGCACCGACAAGCGCGTGCTGGTTTTCGTGGAAACGGACGGCTGCTTTGCTGACGGCGTGTCGGTGGCCAGCGGATGCTGGCTGGGGCGGCGCACCATGCGGCTGGTGGACCACGGCAAGGTGGCCGCCACCTTCGTGGACACCCGCACCGGGCAGGCCGTGCGCATGGCCCCGCGCCCCGATCTGCGCGAGCGGGTGCGCGCCGGGCGCCCAGAGGGGCAGAAACGCTGGGACGCCTACATGGCCGCCTACCAGAGCTGGCCGGATGACGCGCTGTTCACGGTGCAGCCCGTCACGCTGACCATAGACCTCGCCGCCCTGATCAGCGTGGCGGGCAAGCGCGCCGTGTGCGACACCTGCGGCGAGGAAATCATTAACGAGCGCGAGGTGCGGGGGGAAACGGGCGTGCAGTGCCGCGCCTGTGCTGGCGACACCTACTGGCAGTCGCTGTGATGGTGGGTGGTGCGGGTCAGAGGACGCCTTCGCCCTGTGCGGAAGCCAGCGCGCAACCCGGGAAACCAGGGTAGTCGGCAACAGGGGAGAGGTGACGCCGCTCCAGCGGCCCTGGTTCGGCCAGTCCCCTGACCCGGTGTGAAATCGGTCCGCGCTGTTCTTCGAGGCCAGGAGCAGAACCCCTCATGCGGATTCCAGTTGAACAGTGACCAAAACTGTTCAACCCGAGCAGAGTGAAGAGGGAAAACGGTTGCCGGAAAAGGAGTGACCGAATCGGTGGTGTCCCGGTTCGATCCCGGAGAGAACGGGAACCGTATCACGCCTCCCCTGGCCGCTGGTGCCTGTGCCTACCTGACCGTAACGGCGCCGTAACTGGCCTGCGGGCATCCTTGGCGACGAACGCCAGCGGGGGCTACTCCAGCCGCGCTGGGCCCGACCCTGGAGGATTCATGCCGCAGCCTGCCCCATTTCCGCCCATCCCGCACGCGCCCGAGTGGTGCAGGCGCCCAGTTGCGCAGCCCTGGGCAAACCGGCCAGAGCGTGCAGCGAGACAGAGGCTCGGCCTGTAGGTCTGGCCCTGGCCTGCCAGAGCTTCTGCCCTCTGTCCCCTCCACCTGTTCCGCCCTGTCCCTCACGCCTGCCCAAAAGGAGCCCCATGTATCGGCACATTCTGGTGCCTGTTGACGATCATCCAGCCAGCGCCCACGCGGCGCAGCAAGCCCACCGGCTGACCCGGGCACTGGGCGGACGGGTGACCCTGCTGCGCGTGCTGAGTGGCGACGAGGCGCTGGGGGCAGGCGCGGTGCAGGCCCAGTTGCGGGCGCTGGCGGCAGGGGCCCGCCGTCCCCCGGAGACCGCCACCCTGACCCTGGCCGGTCAGGACGCCGCGCCGGCCATCGCCGCCTACGCCGCCCGCTGCGGCGCCGATCTGATCGTGCTGGGCGTCAGTGGGGAAACGCACGCGCCGGACGAGGCGCGGGCCGCCCTGGCATTGGCCCTGGCCGCGCACAGTGGCCTACCCGTGCAACTGGCCGCTGCCCCTCAGGCGGGGCGCCCCGGCGGCCTGCCCTGGCAGCGGGTGGCCCAGGAAGCCCACCGGGGGCAACGGGTCAGCGGCGCCAAGCGGTTCTGAGAACCAGGCGCGATGCTTGGACAGCTGATGCTATGGCTGGCGTGGAGGCGCCCAAACCTCAGCGGCATTCATTTGCCCCCCAAATCCATTGGCTTACCAGTGGTCCCCCACCCACCCTGCGGTGCGCACAGAGGGGCGGGTGCGGCGGCCTGGGGTGACCCAGCTGTGTCCTCGGCCAACAGGTCGGCCAGACAGCGGCGGTGAAGGGTGGCTTCAAGCTGGGCATAGGTGGCATACAGCTCCCGGTGCAGGGGGCACAGTTGCTGGGCGTGCTCCGGGCGGTCCAGCGGGCAGCGGTGCAGGCGCGGCAGGGGGTCCACGGCGCTCACCACCTCCGGCAGGATGATCTGCGCGGGCGGCCGGTCCAGGCGGTAGCCTTCCCGCTTGCCCCGCAGGGCGCGGACCACGCCAGCGCGTGCCAGCTGTCCCATAACCTTGAGCAGGTGCGGGCTGGGCACCCCAGTCTGGTGGGCCAGTTCGGCAGCGGTGAATGGTCTTTCTGGCTGCTGGGCCAGGGTCACCGCCGCGCGCAGCGCATATTCAGCCGTCTGGGAAAACAGAAAACACCTCGCCGGGCGAAATGTGGAGCTTGCTCTCCACTTTAGCGGCGGCCTAGACTCGGGAGGCCCCAAGGGCTGGCCCTCTCCCCCCGCGCCCACGGCCCCAAATGCCGATTGTTTTTCCAGAGGTGGTCCATGTCCCAACTGAGCCTGCGTTCTCTTGGCCGCGCCGAGGTGGTGCGTGACGGCCAGCCTGTCAAATGGGAAGCGGAAAGTTCGCGTGACCTCGTCTTCTTCCTGCTGGCCCACCCCGAGGGCCGCACCCGCGAGGACATCATTCAGGGCCTGTGGCAGGAGGACCCGAGCGCGCGCAGCAGCAACCGCTTTCGCGTGGCCCTGCACCGGGCGCGCGCGGCCCTGGGCGCCCCGGGCCGGATTGCCGAGGTCTACGGTGTTTACCGCCTGTCCGATGAGGTGCTGCGGGCCAGCGATGTTTTCCGGCTGTACGCGGCCCTGGCCGAAGCTGAACACGCCGGGGGCGACGCCCGGTTGCAGGCGCTGAGTCAGGCCCTGGCCGAATACGGCGGTGATTTCCTGCCCCACCTTCAGGCGGAATGGGTGCAAACCGCCCGCGAGGAGCATCTGTCGGCATACACGCGGGCGTGCCTTGAGCGTTCGGTGCTGCACTGCGAGCACCTGCAGTGCGAACTGGCGGTTCAGGACCTTGTGGCCGCGCTGCGGCGCGATCCCTTTCTGGGCGAGAACCACCACCAGAAACTGATGACCTGCCTGTCGGTAGTGGAAGGCAAGTACGCCGCCACTGAGCACTACCGCCGCTTCCTGCGCTTTCTGCGCGAGGACCTGAACGACGCGCCCATGCCCGAAACCGTGGATCTGGCCGGGCGCATCAAGCGCGGCGAGCGCATCTGTCACCACGGCCAGCCCGAGGTGCGCCTCACCCACAACTGCCCTTTTACCGCCGATGGCCGCTGCCCCGGTCCTTACGCCGAGTTGCTGAAACTGGTGTAGAGAAGGCACAGAAGGAGGCCGCACAGAGCAGGGCGCGGCCTCCTTTTTATATGGTGACGGTTTGGCGGTTCGTTCCACTCTGGGTCAAAAAAGCACCCCTCTATTTGTCCCAGTCCCGGACTATGTTTGCCCCAGCGACACTCTGGACTCCACCTTTAGAGCGGTTGATAAAAGAACCCCCTCACCCCTTGCTGCGCGGGGGCCCGCTCTGCGTCGCAGCTCGTCGAGTCCCACGAGGGGAGAGGGTCGAGAACCAACATCATCTTGATGTCATCTGCTCTAGCCAGGCACGCCGCCGGTCAGTACCTGAGCCGCCGCCTGCAGGTGGGCGCGGCGAAACCCGTGGGTGACCAGGGCGGGCAGAGGCAACTCGGCCGCCGCATCGGGCGACCACAGCGCCAGATGCACCGCCGGGCGCGTGGTCAGGCGCGCGGCCAGCGCCCGGGTGGCGTCGGGCACCGTCCAGCGGCCGGTGGTGGCCAGCAGCACTGGCGCCCCTGCAAAACGCGTCAGCAGGTCGCCCACCGCCGCGCTGTCCTCAACCGGGGCCGCGTGCAGTCCTGGCAGGGCAGGGCGTAGGGCGTCGGCCAGGGCAGCCAGCCCCAGGTAATCGCCGTATGGGCCGCCCAGTTCGCCCGCTTCCGGGGCAAACAGCAGTGCCGGGGCCGACGGGTCCAGGGTGGGCACCGCGCCCCGGCGTTCCAGGGCGCTCAGGGCCCAGCGGGTGGTGGCGGCCTCATCCTGGTCGCGCTGGGCGGGGCTGTACGCGCGCGGGGTCCCCGGGAAACGCCCGGTGATCCGCTCCAGCCGGGTTACCGCTTCGTCCAGCCGCTCAGGGGCCAGGGTGCCGCCTTGCAGGGCCGTCTCCAGCGCCCGCGCGTGAAGGTCGTGCACGCTTTGGTCGCCGTGGCCGCACAGCAGCACGGCGTCAGCCCCGGCCATCAGGGCCAGTGCGGCGCCGCGCCCGCCGGGGTAACGGTCAGCCACGGCTTTCATGTCCATCGCGTCGGTCACGATCACGCCGCCGTAGCCCCATTCACCGCGCAGCACGCCGGAGAGCAGCGTGGGAGATAGCGTGGCGGGCCGATCCGGGTCCAGGGCGGGGTACAGGATGTGCGCGGTCATCACGCTGCCCACCCCGGCCTCGGCCGCCGCGCGGAACGGCACCCACTCGCAGGCTTCCAGTTCGGCGCGGGTCTTGTTCACCACCGGCAGGGCAAGGTGGCTGTCCACGCGGGTGTCGCCGTGCCCGGGGTAGTGCTTGACCGAACTCAGTACGCCCGCCGTCTCGCTGCCCAGGGCCCAGGCCACGCCCAGGCGCGCCACAAGGTGCGGGTTGGCGCCAAAGGACCGCTCGCCAATCACCGGGTTCAGGGGGTCCACATTCACGTCCAGGCTGGGGGCGTAGTTCCAGTTGATGCCCAGTTCCAGCAGCCCCCGCGCGGCCAGAGCGCCGGCTTCGAAGGCGGCCCGTTCGTCGCCCAGCACGCCCAAGCCCTGCGGGGTGGGCGGCTGCGGGCTGTCCAGGCGGCGCAGCACCGCGCCGCCTTCCTGGTCGGTGGCGATGGGCACGTCGCGTTCCAGGGCGTCGCGGATCTCGGCCACCAGGCGCGCGGTGGCTTCGGGCGTGGTGATGTTGCGGGCGAACAGGCACACGCCGCCAGGGTTCAGGGCGCGCAGCCAGCGGGCCAGTTCGGCATTCAGCGTGGGCCCGGGCAGGTCCACGATCAGGGTGCGGGCAGGAGCAAACATGGTCACCTCGTCCGCGTCACTTTCGCCAGTCGGGGCGGGGCATCGGGGTTTTCGCCTCGCCGCAGTGCCGCGTGCGCAATCAGCAGCTGCGCGGCCAGCGCCGAGACCGCCGGGTCGGTCAGGGCATGGCCGGTGGGGGGCGTGGGCAGGTCGGGCGCCTGCCCCGGCACGTCGTCGCCAATCAGGGTGATCTGGGCGCCGTAGCCGCGCAGGGTGCCCAGGCTGTCGGCGGTAAAGGGGGCGGTGGCGTCGCGCGCCTGGAAAAACAGCGCCGGGGTGCCGGGTTCGGCCAGCCGCGCCGGGCCGTGGGCGAACTCGGCGGTGGAAAAGGCCAGCGCGGCCACCCCCGCCGTTTCCTGCAGTTTCAGCGCCGCCTCGGCGGCCACGCCGGCGTGCAGGCCACGGCCCAGCACCAGGGTGGTCTGGTCGCCGGTCAGGCGCTCGGCGGCCTGTTCGGCGCGCGCCTCCTGGTCCAGCACCTGTTCCAGGGCCCCGGGCAGGCGAGCCAGGGCGGCACTCAGGCTCTCGTCCGGGCGCCACGCGCACAGCAGCCGCGCGCCCAGGGTCAGGGCGGCCAGATAGCTCTTGGTGGCCGCCACCGCGCGCTCCTCGCCTGCGTGCAGCGGCAGCACGAGGTCGGCGGCGTGGGCCAGCGGGCTGCCGGGCGTGTTCACCAGAGCGCAGGTGAGCGCCCCGCCCCGGCGGGCCTGAGCCAGTGTCTCGACCAGATCAGGACTGCCCCCCGACTGGCTGATGGCCAGCACCAGCGCGCCCTGGTAGCTCACGTCGGCGTGGTACACCCCGGCCACACTGGGCGCGGCGCTCACCACCGGCAGGCGCAGATGCGTTTCGATGCCGTAGCGCAGCGTGGTCGCCGCATGATCCGAAGACCCCCGGGCCAGCGTGACCACAAAGGACGGCGCAAAGGCGGCAATGGTGTGCGCGGCGCGCTCAATGCTGTGGTCTTCGGCCTGCCGGGCCACCACCTGCGGGGCCTCGCGGGCCTCGCGCAGCATCAGGGATTCGCTGGGGGGGGTCATTTCACCGCTCCTTCCATGCCGCGCAGGAACAGGCGCTGGGCCGCCAGGAACACGATCAGCACCGGCAGCATCATGATGATGGCCCCGGCCGCAATATTGAACGGGTCATAGTTGAATTGCCCCTTGAGTTTCAGAACGGCCACGGCCATCGGCGCTTTGTCTGGCGCGCCAGACAGCACCAGCATGGGCCAGAAATACGCGTTCCAGGTGGTGACGGTGGTGAAGATGCCCAGGGCAGCCAGAGACGGCTTGGTGAGCGGCAACATGATGCGCGTCAGGATGGTCAGTTCGCTGGCGCCGTCCAGCCGCGCGGCTTCCAGCAGCGCCACCGGCACCGACACAAAGGCCTGCCGCATCAGGAAGATGCCAAAGGCGCCGGCAATCGTGGGAATGACCACGCCTCCGTAGGTGCCCAGCAGCCCCAGCTTTTTCAGGGTCAGCGTGTTCACGATAAAGGTGGTTTCCGAGGGCAGCACCAGCGTGGCCAGAATCGCCCCGAAAATCAGCGCGCTCCCCGGAAAGCGGAAGCGGGCCAGCGGGTAGGCCGCCAGCGCCGAGATCAGCAGGGTGCCCAGCACCGTCAGGGCGGTGATCACCACCGAGTTCCACAGCGCCTTGCCCAGCGCAAAGGAGCGGAACACGTCCACGAAGTTGTGCAGGGTCACGCGCTGCGGAAAGAGGCTCTGTGGAAAGGCGTAGATGGACGTGCCGGCCGTCTTGTCGGTCAGGGCAATCGCCAGGGTCCAGATAAAGGGAAACAGGGCGAACAACAGGATCAGGATCAGCACGGCGTAGCGCAGCATCAGCGCCACGGGCTGGCGCCACGCCACGGTGCGTCCGGCCGCGCGGGCCGGGGTGGCGGCGGTCAGGCTCATGTCTGTTCCTCCTCGGGGCGGTTAAACAGCTTGAAGTTCACAAAAGACAGCACCAACGCCACCGCCGCCACCACGAGCCCCGCCGCGCTGGCCAGCCCATAATCGAAGTCGAAGCCCTGGAAGGCCTTGGAAAACACGTACATCAGCGCTGTGTAGGTGGAGTTCAGCGGGCCGCCGTTGGTGAGCACCAGCACTTCTTCCAGCACGCGCAGCGCGGCAATGGTGGACAGCAGCGTGCACAGCAGGATGGTGGGCCGCATGAGGGGGACCGTGATCTTCCAGAAGCGCTGCCACGCGCTGGCGCCGTCCAGCACCGCCGCTTCTTCCAGTTCCTCGGGGATGTTCTGCAGGCCGGCCAGATACAGGACCATGTAATAGCCGAAGCCGCGCCAGAAGGTCACCAGCATGACCGCCCAGAACGCCCAGACCTCCGAGTTCAGCCAGCCGAACTGCGCTTCTGGCGAGGTGAGGCCCAGCGAACGCAGCAGCCAGTTCAGGGTGCCTTCGCGGTTGAACACCCATTCCCACATCACGGCCGCCAGCGAAATCGAGGTCACCACCGGGACGTAGAACCCAGCGCGGAAGATGGCCATGCCGGGCAGCTGCTTGTTCACCAGCACCGCCACCCCCAGGGCCGCCAGCTGCAGGGCCGGCACCACCAGCAGGTATTTCAGGCTGTTTTGCAGCGCGGTCATGAACAGGGGATCGGCAAAGAGTTTCTCGAAGTTGGCGGTGCCCACCCACTTGGGGTCCAGCCCCTGCGCAAACCGCGCGCCGTTGTACTCCGTAAAGCCCAGGTACGAACCGTACAGCAGCGGATAGAAGGTAAACACGCCCAGCAGGATCAGGGCCGGGGCCAGGAAGGTATACGACAGCAGGGTCGTGCGCCAGGGAACTCGCATGCAGTGTCCTTTCGGGGGAGAGGAGGGCTGGAGGCGGCCGGGCCGCCAGACGGCGCGTGGTGCCAGGAAGAAGCAAGCGGGCCCGCCCGGAAGCTCGAGCGGGCCAGTCACTGTGGGGAGCGGGCGTGGGGTGGGGGCCAGAAGATCTGGTGCCCCCGCGCCCTGCACCCTCACTTCTTCATGTTGGCGTTCCAGTAGGCGGCGGCGTCGTTCAGGGCCTGCTGCGCGGATTTACGGCCCAGCAGCGCGGCTTCAATGTTGTCGTTGAAGTTCTTGTACAGGTCATCGCTGTTGCCGGGCGCCTTGTAGCCGGGGTTGATAAAGCGGCCCGAGGCGCCCACCAGACCGGTGGCCTTGGCGATGGGGTCCTGGCTGGTTACCTTGAACTGCGCAGCGCTCTGAGCACCCAGAGTGGTGGGCACTACCGGCACCACCTTGGCAAAGGCCAGCTGGTTGGCGTTGTTGGTGAAGAAGGCGGCCAGCTTGGCAGCGGCTTCTGGGTTCTTGCTGGCCCGGGGAATCACCAGGGCCATGCTGCCGCCGGTCTGCACGTTGGCTGGGCCCACGGGGGCGCCGGTCACCACAGTCTTGGCGTACAGGCCGGGGTTGGTGTCCTTGATGCGGGTCAGGGCCTGGGGGCCGCCCACGATCATGGCCACGCGGTTTTGCGCGTACAGTTCGGTGGCCAGCTGGAAGGCTTCGCGGCGCACCGCGTCTTCGGGAATGTACCCGCCCCGGAACAGGGTCACGTACTGGTTCAGCAGCGCGGCGTGGCGCGGGCTATTGAACACGGCCCTGCCGTCGGCGCCGTAGATGGGCAGGCCCTCGGCGTAGAAGAAGCCCAGGAACGAGGCCGTGTTGGGGTCTTTCAGCGCGGGCACCCAGCCGTAGGCGCCGGTCTTGTCCTTGATGGTCTTGGCGTAGGTCAGCATTTCGCTGCTGGAACGCGGCGCGCGGCTCAGGCCGGCCTTCTGCAGCAGTTCAGGGTTGTAGACCAGCACGCCTTCGTTGATCCAGCCGTACCAGGGGTAGGCGTAGACCTTGCCGCCGGTGGTGAAGTTGCGCAGGCTCTGGGCGTAGAAGGTGCGGTTCAGGGTGGCCGTGGGGGTAAAGTCGCTCACCGCACGTAGGAAGCCGTTCTGGGCGGCCTTCTGGGTTTCGTCAATGTTCAGGTTCACCACGTCCGGGGCGTTGCCCAGGTTCACGCTGGCAATAAAGTCCTGCACCATCGAGTCCTGCTTGTCGAACCACTGCACCTTGATCCCGGGGTTGGCCTTTTCAAAGGCGGCAATCGTGGTCTTGATGTAGTTGTCGAACTTGGGGCTCAGATACCACGTCCAGAAGGTCACGGTGGTCTGGGCGTTTGCGCTGGACAGGGCGGTCATACCAAGGCTCAGGGTCAGGATGCTCAGGGCTCGTTTCATGGCGTTTCTCCTTATTGGGACGTGGGAACCAGCAGAAGTGGGGGGCTAGTACTTCTTTTCCACCACGCTTTCAGCGGTCACGCGCAGCACGGCGGCGGCTTCGGGGCGGCGCGAGAGCAGGCCGGCATACAGCACTTCCAGCACCAGCGTCTGCGAGATCAGGGTGTCCAGTACGGCGTCGGTCAGCGGTTCCTCCTGGCGGGATGTAAACAGGACTTTGCTGGCGTAGCGGGTCACGGGCGAACTGGCCCGGTGGGTAATGGCAACGGTGTAGTGGCCGTGGCTCTGGGCCAGGCGCAGGTGCTGCACGGTGTCGATGGTGCTGCCGGAACTGGTCAGGCCGATCACCACGCCGCCCCGGGGTAGGGTGGAGATACTCACGGCCGCCACGTGCGGGTCGGTGTAGGCCACGGCGGTAATCCCCAGGCGCAGCAGGCGGTGGGCGAACAGTTGCGCCACCAGCCCCGAGTTGCCCTGCCCCGTAATGTCCACCCGGGGCGCGCGGGCCAGCTGGCTCGCCACGGCCTCAATCACGTCGGGGTCCAGCAGACGGCCGGTGTCGTCCAGGGTCAGGGTGCTCTGCTTGACCAGTCGGGCGGTGTGGCCGGTCAGATCGGTGTCGGCGGTCTGGGTGCTGCTGTCGCGCCCGGCCACGTCGGCGGCCAGGGCGATCTTGAAGGCGTGAAAACCGGCGAAGTCCAGCTTGCGGCACAGGCGGGTGATGGTGGCTTCGCCCACGCCAGCCGAGGCGGCGAGTTCGGTGATGGTCTGGTGGATCACGGTTTCGGCGTCGCGCAGCACGTGGTCAGCGACCTGTTTTAGCGACGGGGATAGGCTATGGGCATGCAGCCGAATGCGGCTGATGGCGCCCTGGGTGTGGGCCGGGCGGGAAAGCGTCTGACTCATGGGCCTCCTTGGCCTGGGTCGGCGGTGGGGTTGATGAAGGTATCTTGAAACTGAAAATTATTTTTGTCAAGTTTCCGAAAATAGGGGGATTCATTTTCAATGGGGGTAGAGAGGGAGTAGGGACGGGCCCTTGATCCCGTGCCTACCGTAACGCTCGCCTTTGAATGGGTCAAAAAGCAGCTGTGTTCTGGCTGTACGGGCGCGCGCCCTGGGATGGTTGGCCCTGACCCTCCCTTGACGCTTTTGAAAAAAATTCTTCCCGACACTTGACAGTTTGAAAAAAGATTTGCATGATGCGACTGTTCAAACAACCTGTCTCCAGAGCCGTCATTCCCGCTTGACCCGATGAGGTGAGGTATGTACAAGACTGCCGCTCGTTTGACCGCCCTACTCGCTGTGAGCCTCGCCCTGGGGGCCTGTGGCCGGGAGTCGCCCACCGCTATGAGCAGCGCCGCCACCCTCCGGGCCCAGGCGACGGGGCTAACAGCGACGTTTGACAGCACGGGGGCGTGGGACACGGGCTTCACGGGCCGCATCACCCTGCGCAATCCCGGCCCCACCCCCATCACCGGCTGGACCCTGAAGTTCAAGTTCAATGGCAATGCCAGTGCGGGCAGTTCGGTCTGGGGTGCCGGGGGCAGCATCACCAGGGACAGCACGGGGCTGTACACCATCACCCCCAACAGCTGGGGCGGCGCCACCATTCCCGCCGGCGGCAGTGTCACCATCGGCTACGACGGCACCGGTCAACTGAGCGGCGTCAACACCTGTACCCTCAACGGCGCCAGTTGCAGTGGCGCCACCACCCCACCGCCGACGGGTGATACCACCGCGCCCACGGTGAGCCTGACCGCCAGTCCCAGCACGGTGACGAGTGCCGGCACGGTATCGCTGAGTGCGGCGGCGAGCGATAACGTGGGGGTGACGAAGGTGGAGTTCTATCAGGGCTCGACCTTGCTCAGTACCGATACGACGGCGCCGTATACGGCCACGGAGCCGGTCAGCAGTGCGAACAACGGCACGCGGACGTACACGGCCAAAGCATTTGATGCAGCGGGCAATACCAGGTCGGCTTCGGCCTCGGTCACTGTCAACATCTCCGGCACCACCCCGCCGCCCCCACCTCCCCCTCCCAGCGGGTTCAAGAAGATCGCCTACTTCGCCCAATGGGGCATCTACGGGCGCAACTATCAGGTCAAGAACATTGACACCAGCGGCACCGCCGCCACCCTGACCCACATCAACTACGCTTTCGGCAACATCTACAACGAGAACGGCACCTACCGCTGCAACATCGTGACCCGCGCCGAAACCGGCAACGGCGACGGTGGCGACGCCTTTGCGGACTATGGCAAGGGCTTTGACGCCGCCACCAGTGTGGACGGCGTGGCCGACCGCTGGGACCAGCCGCTGAAGGGCAACTTCAACCAGATCAAGAAGCTCAAGGCCAAGTACCCCAACATCAAGGCCCTGATCTCGCTGGGTGGCTGGACCTGGAGCAAGCACTTCAGCGCCGCTTCCATGACGGACGCCTCGCGCAAGGCGCTGGTGAGCTCGTGCATCGACGTGTACATCAAGGGCAACCTGCCGCTCTCGGACGGTGCGGGCGGCCCCGGCGCAGCGGCGGGCGTGTTCGACGGCATTGATATTGACTGGGAATACCCCGGTGGCGGCGGCCTGCCCACCAACGGCGTCAGCCCGCAGGACAAGCAGAACTTCACGCTGCTGCTGCAGGAATTCCGCCGTCAGCTCGACGCCTACAAGCCGGGGCTGCTGCTGACCATCGCGGCGCCCGGCGGGCCAGACAAGATCGCCAACCAGGACCCCGCCGCCTACAAGAATGCCGTGGACTGGATCAACATCATGACCTATGACTTCCGTGGCGCCTGGGACGCCACCGGGCCCACCAATTTCCACTCCAACCTGTACCCCAGTCCCAACGACCCCGGCACGGGCGTGGTCAAGAACTACTCGGTGGACACCGCTGTGCAGGCGTTCCTGAACGCGGGTGTGCCGGCCAACAAACTGGTGATCGGGGTGCCCTTCTACGGGCGCGGCTGGACCGGCGTGCCGGGGGCCAACAACGGCCTGTACCAGTCGGCCACGGGCCCAGCGCGCGGCACCTACGAGGCGGGCATTGAGGACTACAAGGTGCTGAAGAATGCCCCCGGCACCGTGTACCGCGATCCCGTGACCAAGCAGATGTGGAAGTACGACGGCACCAATTTCTGGAGCTACGACGACCCCGAAGTGATCGCCACCAAGATGGCCTACATCAAGCAGAAAGGCCTGGGCGGCGCGATGGCCTGGGCGCTGGACGGCGACGACGCCCAGGGCACGCTGGCCAAGGCGATTGACAGTGGCCTGAAGTAAAAGCCAGGACTGAGCAGGGCGGCCACGCGGCCCGGAGGAGGGGGAAGTATCCCCCGCTCCGGGTCCCGTTGCATGGGCGTGAAGGGCCAGGGGAAGCTCTTGAGCCTGGCGATGTCAGCCGGGCCATCTGCCGCTGAAGGAGGACCCTGGTGCGGGCGCGGCGATTCTCTGCTCAATCTTCATGGCAGTCAGGCCGAAAAGCAGGTGGAATTCCGGGCATTGGTGTGTGTGGCTGCGCCTGTCTATGCCCGCTGGGGGGCGAGTTTGAGCGGGCTGAACTCTTCAGGCCGAGCTCCCCCCGACCCTCGTCCATCACATGAACACTGTATGAAGGTGTCTGTCGCCTTCTTACTGGGGGAACGGGGCCGCTATCCTGACCCGGACATGGCCCAGTTGCGCCTCTTTTCCGTACCCTTCCACGCTGTTTCTGGCAGGACCTCCCTGTGACCGCCGCCTCTGACCGCCTGGACGCCCAGGCCATCCTGCAGGCCCTCAGCGCGTACCGGCGCGGGGATTTCAGCGCCCGGCTGCCCCTCACCTGGGAGGGCATTGAGGGGCGCATTGCCGAAACCTTTAACGACCTCGTGGAAGAAAGCGCGCGTATCGCCCAGGACGTGGCCCGGGTGGGTGCGACGGTGGGAAAGGAAGGCAACACCAAGCAGCGCATTCCGCTGGGCACCACCACCGGCAGCTGGGCCGCCCTGATCGAGAACGTGAACGATCTGGTGGACGATCTGGTCTGGCCCACCACCGAAATGACCCGCGTGGTCACCGCCGTGGCCCACGGCGACCTGACCCAGACGATGGCCACCGAGGTCAACGGCCGCCCCATGCAGGGCCAGTTCCTGCAGATCGTGACCACCCTGAACACCATGGTGGCGCAGCTCAACGCCTTCGCCGGCGAGGTGACCCGCGTGGCGCGCGAGGTGGGCACCGAAGGCAAACTGGGCGGGCAAGCCAACGTGGAAGGCGTGGGTGGCGTGTGGCGCGACCTCACCGAGAACGTGAACTTCATGGCGAACAATCTCACCGGGCAGGTGCGCAACATTGCCGATGTGACCACGGCCGTGGCGAACGGCGACCTGAGCCGCAAGATCACCGTGGACGCCCGGGGCGAGATTCTGGAGCTGAAAAACACCATCAACACCATGGTGGACCAGCTGAACGCCTTCGCCAGCGAAGTGACGCGCGTGGCCCGCGAGGTGGGTACCGAGGGCCGTCTGGGCGGTCAGGCCGATGTGCGCGGCGTGGGCGGCACCTGGAAAGACCTCACCGACAACGTGAACTTCATGGCGAACAACCTGACCGGGCAGGTGCGCAACATTGCGGACGTGACGACGGCGGTGGCGAATGGTGACCTGAGCAAGAAAATCACCGTGGACGCCCGGGGCGAGATTCTGGACCTGAAGAACACCATCAACACGATGGTGGACCAGCTGAACGCCTTTGCGGGCGAGGTGACCCGCGTGGCCCGCGAGGTGGGCACTGAGGGCAAACTGGGCGGGCAGGCGCAGGTGGTGGGCGTGGGCGGCACCTGGAAGGACCTCACGGAAAACGTGAATTCCATGGCCTCGAACCTCACCGATCAGGTGCGCAACATCGCCTTCGTGACCACAGCGGTGGCGAACGGCGACCTGAGCAAGAAGATCACGGTGGACGTGAAGGGCGAGATTCTGGACCTGAAAAACACCGTGAACACGATGGTGGACCAGCTGAACGCCTTTGCCAGCGAAGTGACCCGCGTGGCCCGCGAGGTGGGCACCGAGGGCAAGCTGGGCGGCCAAGCCGATGTGCGCGGCGTGGCGGGGACCTGGAAAGACCTCACCGACAACGTGAACTTCATGGCGTCGAACCTCACGGATCAGGTGCGCAACATCGCCTTCGTGACCACAGCGGTGGCGAACGGGGACCTGAGTAAAAAGATCACAGTGGACGTGAAGGGCGAGATTCTGGACCTGAAAAACACCGTGAACATCATGGTGGACCAGCTGAATGCCTTTGCCAGCGAAGTCACGCGTGTGGCGCGCGAGGTGGGCACCGAGGGCAAGCTGGGCGGGCAGGCCAACGTGCCCGGCGTGGGCGGCACCTGGAAGGACCTCACGGAGAACGTGAACTCTATGGCGTCCAACCTCACCGGGCAGGTGCGCGGTATTGCCCGCGTGGTGACGGCGGTGGCGAACGGCGACCTGAAAAAGACCCTGACCCTGGAAGCCAAGGGCGAGATTGCCGAGCTGGCCGAAACCATCAACTCCATGATCGAGACGCTGGCGACCTTTGCCCAGCAGGTGACCGGCGTGGCGCGCGAGGTGGGCGTGGAAGGCCGCCTGGGCGGGCAGGCCAGCGTGCCCGGCGCCAGCGGCACCTGGAAGGACCTCACCGACAACGTGAACCAGCTGGCGGCCAACCTGACCACCCAGGTGCGTGCCATTGCCGATGTGGCCACCGCCGTGACGGCCGGCGACCTGACCCGCTCCATCAACCTGGACGCGCGGGGCGAGCTGGACGCGCTGAAAGACAACATCAACGAGATGATCGTCAACCTGCGCGAGACCACCGAGAAGAACACCGAGCAGGACTGGCTGAAAACCAACCTCGCCAAGTTCACCCGGATGCTGCAGGGCCAGCGCGACCTGCTGACCGTCAGCCGCCTGATCCTCTCGGAGCTGGCGCCGCTGGTGAAGGCCCGCCACGGCGTCTTTTACACCATGGACGAGGACACCACCACCCTGCAGCTGCAGGCCAGCTACGCCTACCGCGAGCGCAAGGGGCTGACCAACCGCTTTGCGCTGGGCGAGGGGCTGGTGGGGCAGGCCGCGCTGGAACAGGAAATGATCGTCCTGACCCATGTGCCCGACGACTACGTGCAGATCAACTCCGGGCTGGGGGCCAGCGCGCCGCGCACCATCGTGGTGCTGCCGGTGGTCTTTGAAGGGCAGACCAAGGCGGTCATTGAAATGGCGTCCTTTGAAACCTTCAGCGCCACCCACCTGAGCTTCCTGGAGCAGTTCACGGAATCGGTGGGGATCGTGCTGAACACCATTCAGGCCACCATGCGCACGGAAACGCTGCTGCGCCAGTCGCAGAGCATGGCCCAGGAACTGCAGAGCCAGCAGGAAGAATTGCGCCAGACCAACGAGGAACTGGAAGAAAAAGCCCGCCTGCTGGCCGACCAGAACCGCGAGGTGGAAGACAAGAACCGGCAGGTGGAATCGGCCCGCCACGCCCTGGAAGAAAAGGCGGCCCAGCTGGCCCTGACCAGCAAGTACAAGAGCGAGTTCCTGGCGAACATGAGCCACGAGCTGCGCACGCCGCTGAACAGCCTGCTGCTGCTGGCCGGGCAGCTGCGCGAGGACCCGCAGGGCAACCTGTCGGATCAGCAGAAGGCCTACGCCAAGACCATCTTTGCGGCCGGCAACGACCTGCTGAACCTCATCAACGACATCCTGGACCTCTCGAAGATCGAGTCCGGTACCGTGAACGCCGACCCCACGCAGGTGACCTTTGCGCGCATCCGCGAGGCGGTGGAAACCACCTTCGCGCACCTCGCGGCAGAAAAGGGCGTGGAACTGCGTCTGGACTTCAGCCCACAGCTGCCCGCCAGCCTGTACACCGACGACACCCGCCTGCTGCAGATTCTGAAAAACCTGCTGTCCAACGCCTTCAAGTTCACGGCGGAAGGGCACGTGGCCCTGGACGTCGAGCCGGTGCGGCGCGGTTGGAGCCCCGACCAGACAGCGCTGAACAGTGCGGCCGGCGTGGTGGCCTTCCGCGTGTCGGACACCGGCATTGGCATCGCCGCTGACAAGCAGCGCCTGATCTTCGAGGCCTTCCAGCAGGCCGACGGCTCCACCAGCCGCAAGTACGGCGGCACCGGCCTGGGGCTGGCGATCAGCCGCGAACTGGCGCGCATTCTGGGCGGCGAAATCACCCTAGAGAGCACGCCGGGCCAGGGCAGCCGCTTTACCCTGTACCTGCCGCTGCGCTTCCAGGCCCCGCCGGAATTGCGCGCGCCCCGCGCCCTGCCAGTGGGTGCCCCTGCTGGCCTCCAGGCCGCGCCGGTGCAATTCGGCAGTGGGCAGGCCAGCAATGGGCAGTTCGGCAATGGGCAGTTCGGTAGTGGGCAGGCCAGCGCCGAGCAGGCGGCCCCCGAGGCCACAGTGATTCAGGATGACCGCGCCGCGCTGCAACCCGGCGACCGTATCCTGCTGATCGTGGAGGACGACCCGGCCTATGCGGGCGTGCTGCTGGACTTGGCACACGAACGCGGCTTCATGGGCCTGGTGGCGGCGCGCGGCGATCAGGCGCTGCACCTCGCGCAGACCTACCGCCCGGCAGCCGTCACCCTGGACCTCACGCTGCCCGACACCAACGGCTGGGCGGTGCTAGACGCCCTGAAGCACGACCCCCAGACCCGGCACATTCCGGTGCACATCATCTCCGGGCAGGAACCCAGCATCGTCAGCCGCAAGCTGGGCGCGCTGGACCACACCACCAAGGCAGGCAACCGCCAGCAGCTGACCGAGGTGTTCACCAACCTTGAAGCCTTCCTGGCCCGCCGGGTCAAGCGCGTGCTGATCGTGGAAGACGACGAACTGCAGCGCCAGAGCCTCGAAGAGCTGATTGGCGACACCGATGTGGAAACGGTGTCGGTCACCACGGGCGCGGCGGCGCTGGAGGCCCTGCAGGGCGCGCCCTTCGACTGCATTGTGCTGGACCTGCACCTGCCCGACATGAGCGGCTTTGACCTGATGACCAACCTGAATGAAACGCCCGCCTACCGGGCCATTCCGATCATCGTGTACACCGCCCAGGACCTCACGCGCGCCCAGGAGACGCAGCTGCGCAAGGCGGCCAAGTCCATCATCGTGAAAGACGTGCGCTCGCCCGAGCGGCTGCTGGACGAGGTGACCCTCTTCCTGCACCGCGTGGAAGCCACGCTGCCCGAAGGCAAACGCCAGATCCTGGCCGGCGCCCGGCAGCAGGAACCCGAGCTGCACGGCAAGAAGGTGCTGCTGGTGGACGACGATATCCGCAACATCTTTGCGCTGACGGCGGTGCTGGAGCGCCACCAGATGCAAATCGTGACCGCCGAGAACGGCCGCGAAGCCCTGGCCGCCCTGGACGCCCATGACGACATTGACCTGGTGCTGATGGACGTGATGATGCCGGAACTCGACGGCTACGAAACCACGCGCCTGATCCGCCGCAACCCGGCCTACACCGCCCTGCCCATCATCTCGCTGACCGCCAAGGCCATGCCCGGCGACCGCGAGCAGTCCATTGAATCCGGGGCCAGCGACTACATCAGTAAGCCGGTGAACACCGCGCAACTGCTGTCGCTGCTGCGGGTGTGGCTCTCGAAGTGAGCGGCGAGTTCCCCAGAGAACCCCTGCAGGACATCGAGTTGTCGCTGCTGCTGGAAGCCGTGTACCGCGCCACCGGGCACGATTTCCGGGCCTACACCACCGCCACCATCCGCCGCCGGGTGCTGCACGCGGTGGCCGAAGAGGGTCTGGAGAGCATCAGCGCGCTGCAGGCGCGGGCGCTGCACGACGCGGCGGCCATGCAGCGGCTGCGCGAAACGCTGGCCATCAACGTGACCGAGATGTTCCGCGACCCCACCTTCTTCCGGGCGCTGCGCGAACAGGTGCTGCCGCTGCTGCGCACCCATCCGTTCGTGCGGGTGTGGCACGCGGGCTGCTCCACGGGCGAAGAAGTGTATTCGCTGGCGATTCTGCTGCACGAGGCGGGGCTGCTGGACCGCAGCCGCCTGTACGCCACGGACATGCACGCCCCGGCGTTGCAGCAGGCCCGCCAGGGCATCTACCCGCTGGGCAAGCTGGCGGCCTATGAGGACAATTACCACCTGTCTGGTGGGCAGGCGGAGTTCGGGGACTACTTCACCCAGCAGTACGGGCACGCGCGGGTGAAGGCGTTCCTGCGCCAGCCCATCATCTGGGGCCAGCACAACCTCGCCACCGATTCGTCGTTCAACGAGTTTCACCTGATTCTGTGCCGCAACGTGATGATCTACTTCACCCGGCCACTGCAGGACCACGTGCAGGCCCTGCTTTGGGAAAGCCTGATGCCTTTCGGGGTGCTGGGCCTGGGGCACCACGAAAGCCTGGATTTCAGCCCGCAGGCGGTGCGCTTTGAACCGCTGAATCTGGCCGAGAAGCTGTACCGGCGGGTGGGCTGATGCCCGGCACCTTGCCGCTGGCTGTGCCGCGCGCCCGCATCCTGATCGTGGATGACCAGGACAGCAAGCGCCTGGGACTGGCCGCCGCGCTGGAGCCGCTGGGCCAGGAGGTGGTGATGGTGGCCTCGGGCCGCGAGGCCCTGCGCCATCTGCTCACCGGCGAGTTCGCGGTGATTCTGCTGGACGTGCAGATGCCGGATATGGACGGCTTTGAAACCGCCCGCCTGATCCGCAGCCGCCGCCAGACCGAAACCACCCCGATCATCTTCGTGACCGCCCACGACCGCGCCGAGGCCGACATGCTGGGCGGCTACACTCTGGGGGCGGTGGACTTCATCTATTCCCCGGTGCGCTCCGAGGTGCTGCGCGCCAAGGTGAACGTGTTCGTGGAACTGCACCTTAAAACCCTGACCGTGCAGGCCCACGAGCGGCGGCTGCGCGAATTGGAAAGCCGGCAGGCCCAGCACGAACTCGCCAAACTGTGGGGCGCCATCGCCCAGTCGGCCGACCCCGTCATGATCACCAACCGCGACGGCGTGATCGAGTACGTGAACAGCGCCTTCGAGCGCGTGACTGGCTACGCGGCCGAGGAAGCCCTGGGCCAGACCCCGGCCCTGCTGAACGCCGGGCGGCAGGACGCGGTCTTTTTCGAAGGGCTGTGGCGCACGCTGCTGGGCGGCGAGGTGTTCCGGGGCGAGTTCATCAACCGGCGCAAGGACGGCGGCGAATACCACGAAGAAAAAACCATCACGCCCATCCGTGACGAGGCCGGGCGCATCACGCACTTCGTGGCCACCAGCCAGGACGTGACCTACCGCAAGCAGATGGAAGCCCAGCTGCACGCCCTGAACGCGTCCCTGGAGGCCCGGGTGCGCGAACGCACCGCCGAACTGGAGGACGTGAACAGCGAGCTGGAAGCCTACGCCTATTCCATCTCGCACGACCTGCGCACGCCGCTGCGGCACATTGGCTCGTTTGCCGACCTGCTAGCCCGCTCCAGCGGCGAGCGCCTGGGCGACCCCGGGCAGCGGTATCTGCGCATTATTCAGGACGGCGCCGTAAAGATGGAGGCCCTGATTGACGGCCTGCTGGACTTTGCCCGCACCGGCCGCAGCGAACTGCGCCCACAGACCATCGAATTGCCCCGGCTGGTGCAGGAGATCATCGCTGAACTGCCCGGCGCCGACGCCGCCACCTGGGAGGTGCGCGACCTGGGCACCGTCTGTGGCGACCTGCTGGGTGTACGACAGGTGCTGACCAACCTGCTCACGAACGCCCTGAAGTACGCCCACCCGGCCCGTACGCCCCACATTGAACTCTGGACCGAAGCGGGCGAGCACGAACAGACCGTGCATGTGCGGGACAATGGCCTGGGCTTCGACATGACCTACGGCCACCGCCTGTTCGCCGTGTTCCAGCGCCTGCATACCGAAGCGCCGGGGCACGGGGTGGGGCTGGCCATCGTCAAGCGCATCGTGACGCGCCACGGCGGCCGCATCTGGGCCGAGAGCGTGGAGGGCGAGGGGTCCACCTTCAGCTTCAGCCTGCCCGGTGGCCCGCCTTCCCCCCCGGGCGAATAAAGCGGCCCTACCAACACCAGGGGCGACGGAGGTTCCATTCTCCGTCGCCCCTGGAATCTTTCCGTTTACAACCGCCGCAGTTCATCTCCCAGGCGGTCGCGCAACCGGGCGTAAACCTCGCGCGCCACCTGATCGAGGTCCACCTGCGCTGGGGTGGCGGCCCGGCGACCTACCGCTGGCGAGCCAGATGCGGCCGCTGGGGCAGGGCTGGCCGGCGCCGGGCGGTCGCTGGCCGCTGCGTGGGCCCAGGCCGGGACCGTGGGGTTGGGCGGCGGGGCCGCCGGCAGAGGAGCGGGCGGTGGTGAGGCTGGAGCCGATTGAATAGGCCGGGCCGGCTCGGGGTCGTCCCAGCGCGGCATGGGTTCCCAGGGGGCAGGCAGTCCCGGCAGGCGTGGAGCGTTCTGGGCGGAAGCCGGCGCAGCTCCAGGCACTGGGGCTTGCTCCCGCACGACAGCGTGTTCGGTCCCTAGGGCCACGGCTTCCTCGTCGTGGGCAGTAGGTGCGGCCCCGGTGCGCCGGAGCACCTGCGGCACGAAGCTCGGCTCGCTGTGCCGGATGGCGTGGGTGGCTTCGTGGGCGGCCAGCGCCAGCCCAGCTGGGGTTTCCAGGCGGGTGTCCGGCGACAGGAACACTGTGCGGCCCACGGTCAGGCCGTCGGCGCGGGCCTCCTTCAGGGCGGCCGGCACATGCACGTTCTGCACCACGCGCACGTCGTCCACCGCGCGCCCCAGTGTCTGGGCCAGGGCCGCGCGCGCGCTGGGCGCCAGTGGCTGGCCGTGCCCGTCTCGGCTCAGCGCCGTTTCCAGGGCGGTTTCCAACGCGGTGCTGTCCTGCGGGCGCAGAGGGTCCGGTGTGCGGGGCGTACGCGGTACCCCCAGGCGGTTGGGCAGGGTCGGACGCGGCAGGGTGGGCGCCGGATTCTCCAGCCGCGACACCCCGCGAGGGGCCTGGGTGGGCGGCGCCACCGGGCGCGCGGTGTCTGGACGCCCGTCATCCACCGCGCGCAGCAGTGGCGCAGGTGCTGGTCCCGTCACGGGCGGTAGGGGGGCAAGCCCAGGCTCAGCCGCAGGAGACACCGGCCGCTGCACCTGAGGGCTGGGGGCCAGTTCGGCCGGGGCGCCGTCCGGGCGAACCGCTTGCGGCGCAGCGGTAGGAAGGGGACCCGCTGGCGGGATGGGCTGTACCGCTTCCGCCGGTGCCGGTGTCATGGGCGCCGCGACTGGTGATGAAGGAGCAGCCTGCTCGTCTGCAACGGGTCCGGCTGGGCGCTGCTGGGGCCCCGCCTGTGGCACATCTGCAGCACCAGGGCTGAGGGGAGCAAGTGGGGCAACCTGCGCCACGTCCTGCGGCAGAACAGGCACGGGCACAGCCGGAAGTTCCGGTGTCGCCACGTACGGAGGCACGGGGAGCGGCAGGCTCTGAGGGGCGCCTTCCTCGCCAGCCCATGCGGCAGGCGCAGAAGGAACGACTGGGTCCACCCTTTCCGGCAGGGGGGCGGTGGGACGTTCTGGGGTGAGGCTGGGGTTTGCAGCAGAGGTCGCCCCGGCGCGTTCTGGCGGCAGAGCCACGATTGGAGGCTCAAAGCTCCGGCTATCAGCCCGTGGGGCCGTCCAGGGTGTTCCGGGGATCGGGAGTGACGGCTCCTTAGGCGTGGCCCAAGGGGCGGGGAGGGGGAGCAGCGGCAGCCCTTCATCAGCGCGGGAAGCCAGATCCGGCCGGACTGGGGCCACAGGTGGCGTGGGCGGCAGGGGAGGGGCCAGAAGCCGCTCATGGGCTGCCTCGTTCACAGAGCTGGGCTCAGGAGCAACTTGCGGCACTTGTGGGGCAAGTTGCCGCTGAACCGCAAGGGGAGCGGGGGGCCGAACGACCGGTGCTGGCGCGGCAAGCACTGGGCCAGCGGCGAGACTGGTGGTGTCCACCACAGAAGTCGGCTCGGCTGCAGCCACCGGACGCTCGGCAGGCGCGGGCGGCTGGGCCAGCGTCGGCAGGATCGTTGCAGGAACAACTGGAAGCACTGGGGCCGCCACGGGTGCAGCAAGGCTTTCCGGGCCCAGCACAGGCTGAACCGTGGGTTCGCTGGGCACCACGAAGGCCGGCTCCGTTGCTGGCTCGGCGGCTGGTCGGCCAAGCTGGGCCGGGCTGGGCATAGCGACCGGCAGCGTGGGCCTGGGCAGGGGAGAGGAGGAGCTGGAGTGCAGGCCCGCAGCAGGCTCGCTGGGCGGGCGGGGGCTGACAGGGGATTGCACCGCGCGCTCTGGCGCCGCTTCCGTCAGCGCTGGCGGGGCCACGGGGGCCGGCGGGCTCAGATCTGGGCGCACGGGCATTGGCCCGGTGCTTGTTGGCTCTGGCTGCTTGTCTAGCACAGGCACTGGCCTTGGCTGGGTCAGCAGCGGCTCGGAAGCCGTCGGTGCCTCAGGAGCCGGGCGCGCTGCAGGGGGCGTTACCGTCGGCGCGGTCGGCGCCACCAGGGTCTCAGGGAAAGCGTGCTCGGGCACGGGTCCAGCGGTGGCCGGCTCTGGCTGACGCTGCACAGCTGGGAGAAGGCCGGGCACTTCTGCAGGTGGCGTCGGTGCAGGAAGGGCCGCTGCTGGCTGCAGGTGTGGAGCCACGGGCTGGGGCAGGTTGGCCGGCGCCAGCGTGTCGCTCAGAGGCGCGTTGCTTGAAGGCGCACGCTCTGGCGCACCTGGGGCACGCTGGGCCGTCGCACGGTCCACGGGTCTGGCTACCTCTGGAACGGTGTCAGCCGGGCTTTGAAGGAGGGGATTAGAAAGGATTGGGGCAGGCTGAGCAGCGGCCTCGTCAGCCTGGGGGGCAGCTGGCTCACTCTGGACCGTCGCACGATCCACGGGCGTGGCTACTTCTGGGACAGTGGCGGCCGGGCTCTGGCCGACGGGTGTGGGAAGCACCGGGGCGGGCTCAGAAGGGGCCTTGTCAGCCAGAGCGGGTGCGGCTTGCCTCTGGCGCTGCAGGGCCTCCACAGTGCGCGGCTCGGCCGGGGGAGGCATGACTGGCGCAGGGGCTGCAGGCGGAGTGACCGCTGGCCTGGGTACCGGTGCTGCTGCCGGGAGCTGGGGACTGGACTCAGTGTCTGGCGCCACCTCCTGCGGCAAAGTGGGCCGCAACGACGGCTGAACCGCCTCTGCAGGCAAGGCCGTGGGAAGCGTTGGGGGCACCGCGACTGGAGCGGCAGGGGGCTCGCGTCCCTCCTCGGCAGGAACGCTGGAGCGCTGCACCGCAGGAACCGCCAGCCCCTGAGCAGCCTGTGGCGTTTCCAGGGCAGGGGTCAGGGAAGGCGTTGGCACAGCCACAGGAGCTGGTTCAATCGGAGCCGCCGAACGCGCCTCTGGTCTTGGACCTTGTGGCAGAACGGGTGCGGCATTTGGCCCATCCGGGTTCCGGGGGCGTGCGACCTGTGGGTTCGGCACTGCCTGAGCGGGTTGAGGCGGAGCCTCTGCTGGCGAAGTGCTCGCCTGTTCAGGAACCACCGTGGTTCGGGGCTGCTCGTTACGCGGCTCGGGTAGCCGAACCGCCTGGGCTGTGGGCGTAACAGCCTCTATCTCTGGTGCTGCTGGCGTCAGCAGGGCCGCAGGCGCGTCTGGTGCCAGCGGGCTGGGCGGTGACCCTCCCCGTGGAGGGGCTGTGTCTGGTTCTTCGTCGGCCTCGGTGGCCTCGCCCCGGCGCCGGGTGGGCGCCGACCGGGCTTCCTTGTTATGGCCCGCGCGGCTGGCCCGGGCCTTGATCCGGGTGGGGCCGCCGGGCAGCGCACCCGGCAAAGGAGCGGGGGTGGGTGCCGCTGCGGGCGCTCCCTCAGCGCTGGTGACCGGGGCTTCGGGCTCAGCGCTCGCTTCAGCCGCATTCTGCTCGGGGTTGTGGTCCTTCCAATCCAGCAGCTCATGAATCGGAATCATGGACGGGCTCAGCTCGCCGTTGGCTTCCATCTCCGCATAGCGGTTCAGGCGCGACAGCAGGCTCTGAGACGTCTCGGGCGCGATGATTGGCGCGGCCTTGGTCTCAACTGGGGGCGGGGTCTGGGGGCGAGGCGGCACCGTCGGGCGGGGGCGGCGGGGCAGGCGCACCGGCACATCGCTGTTCTGCGCGCGCAGCAGCGCCTCCAGTTCCCGGCGCTCCTGTTCCTGGGCAGCCCGCAGCTCTTCCGGGCTGGGCTCTGACGCGGCAGCGGGTTCCGCTGGCTCCGTCTCCACTGGCGTGTCGTCAACGGGCTCGGGGGTCACCTCAGCTGTTGCGACCGCTGGCGCTGGGGCCACCGTCTCCGGCGTGGCCGTCACAGGCTCACGTGGGGGCTCTGCTGGTGTCACCGGGGGCGCCGACTCGGCCGACCGCTGGGCGGAAGGCTGAACTGGGGGCACCTGTGGGGCAGCACCTTCGCTGGGCCCCTGCGCGGCAAGGGCTTCACGCTCGCTGGGCACCTCGGGCGCGGGGAGGGTGGGGCGAGCCGCCAGCGGTTCGGGCGCGCTGGCGGGGGCTGGTGCTGGCTCATCGCGGTGTGGGCGGCCCTCATCTGCTGCCCGTTGCGTGGTCACGGGCGCCCGCTCAGGTTCGGGGCGCCCCAGTGGAGCGGGGCTCGGCGCTGGCTCGGCGGCCAACGGGCGATCACCCGTTGCGCCCGCCTCTGCATTCTGGTTCAGGGCCATCGTCTCCCGAAACGACGGCGTGCGCCGGGGCGGAGCGCTGACCGGCGCCGGAGGCTCAAACTCGGGCCGGGGAGCAGGTGGCAGGCCCTGGGGCGGCGGCGCGGTGAGCAGGCCAGCAGCCAGCACCTCATCGGCGTCACCGTAGGGGTCGGGCGCTGGCCACGTTTCGGCCACCGGGGCCGCCACCGGCGCACTGGGCGCGGTGGGTGCAGGCGACGGCATGGCCGGTCTTTCTGGGCCCTGGGGAACGAGCCCCTGGGGCGCTGGTGCAGAGGGCGCCGGGCTTGGGGGCAGGGCAGCGGCTGGCGTAGGGACCGGCGGGCGGCCGTTCCCCAGGGGTAAAGCGGCGGCGAAGGGGTCCGCCGTTGCGGACACCGGCTCCGGGACGGCCAAGACGCGGGCGACCACCCGGCGAGGTTTGGCCTGGGTGGTCGTTGCCAGCGGCTGAGGGGCCCACCCGCCGGAGGGACTGAAGGGGGACGTGGGAGCCGCACGCGTGACAGGGTCCTGCTGCGTGACGGCCATACGGGAAGCGTGTTTCAGGCGGCGGAGCCGCTCGTCAAAGATGCTCACAAAACTCCTCTCGGTCGCCGCGCGGGTGACCCAGCGGGGACCAAGATAGGAGGGAGGTCCCCGCGCTCAGCGGCTGATTTGCAGAAAACCGGCGTGGGCCAGTTCCAGGGTTTCGACAGCCACGGCGTCGCCACTGCCCGCAAACTGGGGGCCGCTCCACTTCACGGGATAGGCCTGCAACAGTTCAAAGCGCACCAGCACGCTGCCGTTGGGGTGGTACACAACGATGGTGACGTTGCGCACGTCCAGGTAACCGTTGACGACACTCAGGTACCATTCGAGCAACTGCTGGCCGGCCACCACGCCGCGTTTCAGGGTGATATTGCCCATTTTGCTGCGCACCGGCAGCCGCAGGACCCGGTCATTGACCCCACCCTCAATGAAATCCATGGTCTCGGTTTCGATCTGCAGGCCGCTGACCTCGTTGAAGGCCGCGTGCTCCAGACCGTCAATCGCCACATGGTAGCGGTGGTTCGACAGAATGTTGTACGCCGCTTTCTGCGGTGTGGTGGGCACCGGAGGCTGCTTGACCTGCGCGCGCACGTACGCGCTCACATTGGCCGAGGCGGAAAAGCCGCCGGCGCCTACCGTGGCCGAGGCGCTCAGAGACGCGCCTGCGCCGGCCCGGCTGTAGTGCGCGCTGGTTGCCATCTTCACAGTCATCTACTGACCTCCGGTGCGGCGGGCGCGCTCCAGGCGCAGGTCTTCCAGAAGCAGAAGGTACACCCGCCGCGTGAGTTCCTCCAGATCCAGGCCCGGAACCTGCTGGGGCGCGCGGTTGCCCACAGGCACAGCCGAACCGCTTGGCCGGGCAGGAGGCGGCGCACTGCTCATGCCGGATTGGCCTCCTGGCCCAGGTCAAGTTCCAGCAGCGCCCCGCAGTGTGGGCACTCGGTTTCGACGGTGCCAGTGACGGCGGCGGGCGCGCTCGGTCCAGCCGGAGCCGCCCAGTTCACGGGCAACGCCGCGTTCATATGGGCATACAGCGCCTGAAGGTGGGCAAAGTCGGCGGCGGGCAGCACGGCCAGTGTCTCCGGGGTCACCGGCGAAAAAGGCCCCAGGCGGGTCACCACCCGGGCCAGCAGCAACAGGCTGTAGTACGCCTCGTTGTGCTGAACCCGCGCGTCGCCCAGCGGTTCAATCTCGTCCAGGGCTGTGGCCAGCCGCATCACGCCGCTGCGGTGAACCTGCCCGTCGGACGTAAACAGTCCGACGGGCAGCATGAAGGGAAGCTCGTTCACGCTTCAGTCCGGAAGGCGGGCTTAGCCGCCGACGGGAACGCGTTTGTAGCCTTCGTGCGTGATGGTCAGCTCTTCAATGGCGACCTCGTTGCTCTTGGCGTCGTAGGTGGGGCCGTTGAGCTTGCTGGGCCACGCGCGCTCGAAGGTCCAGGCGGCGATAGGCTGGCCGGCCTGGTTGTACAGGGTGATGGTGCCGCTGCGGCGGGCTTCGTCCATCTTGCCCTCTTCCACCTGCTGACGCCAGGTCCACATGTCCATGTCGTCGGTGATGCCGCGCTTGAGCACGATGTCGTTGTACTTCATCGTGCCGGCTTCGCGGATCAGCACAGGGCGACCCTTGTCGTCGGTAGCGCGGTATTCCACCACCTGGGACTCGCTGCCCAGGCCGGTGACTTCACGGAACGCGCCCACAACCTTGTTGTCGAACTGCAGGCTGAAGTAGGCGGCCACCAAGGGGTCTTTACGGGTTGTTGCGGTCATGACTGTACCTCCGGGAAAGAGATGTGGAGAGAGGGGCGGATTTCAGACCGTGACGGGAACAGTGTAACGCCTCGCGGCGCTTACTGTCCGCCGCCAGCGTACTGGCTGAAGCGGAACACGATGAACTCGGCGGGTTTGACCGGGGCCAGCCCAATCTCGATCTGCAGGACGCCACGGTCACGCAGTTCGGGCGGATTCAGTTCGCTGTCGCACTTCACGTAGAAGGCTTCGCGGGCGGTGTTGCCGAACAGGGCGCCGTCGCGCCACACGCTGGTCAGGAAGGAGTTGATGTCGCGGCGGATACGGAACCACAGGTTCTCGTCGTTGGGCTCGAACACGGCCCACTGGGTGCCGCGCTCAATGCTCTTTTCCACGTAGTTGAACAGGCGGCGCACCGGCACGTAGCGCCACTGGGCGTTGCTGGACAGCGTCCGGGCGCCCCACACGCGCACGCCCATGCCGGGGAACTCGCGGATGCAGTTCACGCCCACAGGGTTCAGGATGTCTTGCTCGCTCTTGGTGACCTGAATGGCCGGCCCCAGGATGCCGCGCACGGTTTCGTTGGCCGGCGCCTTGTGCACGCCGCGCTCCACGTCGTTGCGGGCGTAGATGCCGGCGACAAAGCCGCTGGGGGGCACCACCATCGGCGCGCCGTCCGGACCTTCAATCTTGACCCAGGGGTAGTACATGGCGGCGTAGCTGGAGTCGAAGTTGGTGTCCACCGTGCGCCACTTCAGGGCCTGCTGCGGGGTCATGTCCGGCAGGGTATCCAGCAGGGCAATGCGGTTGGCGTTGCGCTCGCAGTGGTCAATCAGGGCGCGCTGCACGGCCTTGACGCCGTCGGCGTTGATCATGCCGGCCTGATAGGCGCTCATCAGGTCGGGCACGGCGATCATGCTCACTTCTTCGGCGATTTCCAGGCTCTCGATCCCGCTGCGGCCGTCCACGCTGCCCACGAAGTCCTGGCCCTTCATCTCGCGGCGCTGCTCGATGACGTTGCTGTCGGCCTGCAGCACGTAGCTGCCGGGCTCGGGGGCGCGCTCCACCAGGGGGCCGGCGCTGCTGGCTTCCTCAATGGTGATCAGGGTGCTTTCCTTGTTCACCACTTCGGCCACGGCGCGCGGGTGCTTCTTGCCGATGGACACGTTGGGGAAGGTTTCGGTGACGTCGTTGCGGGTAACTTTCAGGGTGAACAGGCCGTCCGGGCCCTCTTCGGGGTCCTGGGGGCCCTTGGCGTCCTTGCCCTTGGCAGCGCCGTCCTGGGCCTTGACCGGATCGGGCGCCAGCACTTCAATTTGAATGTCGCTCTGGCGGCCGTCCTTGGCCACGATGCTTAGGCTGGGCACGGCCTTGCTGGCGCGCGAGGGCAGCTGCAGCGGGCGGGCGGCTTCCACCGTGCGCTTGCCAGCGTCCCCCTGTTGGGGCACCAGACGCACCACGTAGCAGCGCGTGCCGCCGTTGTTGAAGAACGCATAGACGCTCTGGGCCAGGTACGCGCCGTCCATGAACGGGTTGCGCGTGCCGCTGGCATCCAGGGTGCCGAACGTTTCTTTGAACTGCTGCCAGTTGGCGATGAACACGGGCGTGTTGGCCGGGCCGTTGGGCGCGAAGCCCACAAAGGCCGCCGTGGTCGTGCTGATGCCCTCAATCGGCCGGGGACCGCTCTGGGACTCTTCGATGTAAACGCCTGGGGACAGATATTCAGCCATGGATTCCTCCGGGAAACATGCAGGGGTCGACAACACCCACGACCCGGGGGGGCCGGCGTGCGCGAAACACTGAGGCTTCCACCATGCCAGATGGAAACGCACATGTAAACCGCAAGTCAGCAGACGTGCGGGCAGAGGGGGGCTTATACTGACCAGTCACTCACGCCGTGCAGGTCACCCAAGCTCCCAGAACTATCGCTTCAGGACGTAAGAACGCCATGACAAACCTCACACGACTGGGGCTCCAAACGGGCCAGAGCTACCAGATGCCAGGAGTTCTGGCATGATTGCTGACGTTCAGCAGGCCCTGAAAGAACTCGTCTACACCGAAGCGGCGCTGCCCCGCGACGCGCTGGACATCCGCTTTGCGGCCCCTACCCCCAGCTGGGTGTCTGGGCTGACGCGGCCGACCCTGAACTTCTTCATGCACGACCTGCGCGAGAACGCGGGGCTGCGCTCCATGGAGTTCACGCAGGCGCCGGTACGCGGCGGCGTGCAGCGCACCCTGGCCCCCCGGCGCATTGACCTGCGTTTTCTAGTCACGGTCTTTTTCAAGGCCCAGCTGGATGAACTGGGCCGCGACGAATGGAACGTGCTGTGGCGGGTGCTGGCCGCGCTCATGCGCCAGAGCGACTGGGACGAGCAGTACTTGCCCGGGGAAGTCCGGCGCCTGAACATGGGCGTGCTGGGCGTGGTGGCTCCCGGCGAGGGCACCCAGAACGTGTTTTCCAGCCTGGGTCAGCCAGTGCGGCCCCACCTGAGCTACACCGTGACGGTGCCGCTGGACCTGAATGTCACGGCCCAGTCGCCGCTGGTGCTGGAGCGCGACCTCGCCTTCCACGACGGCCTGACGCGCGACACCCCGGCCGTCAGCACCCGCGTCCGCTCCAGCTGGCAGCTGCGCGACGAAGCCGGGCTGCCGCTGACCGACGCCCTGGTACGCACCGACAGCGGCGCGCGCGCCTTTACCGATACCCAGGGCGTGGTGCACCTGAACGTGCCGCGCGAGGCGGTGGGACGACTGGACATCCTGACCCTGGATGGCCGGCAGCTGACGCTGGCGCCCCACAGTCCCCAGGCGCAACCTCGCGTTCTGGAGGACGCGTGAGCGGGTACAGTGCGGCCGTGCGTGCCTGCCCCCTTTACCCCGGAGCCCACCCATGACCAAACCGTCTCCTCTGACGCCTGCGGCCGACGTGCTGGGCACGGGCGTGGCCTTTCCTGTGGGCGTGAACGCGCGTGGGCAGCTGAGCATGGTGTCCGGCGAGCGCGCCGTGACCCAGGCCATCCTGACCCTGTTGATGACCGCACGCGGCCAGCGCGTGATGCGCCCGGAGTATGGCTGCCGCATTCACGAACTGGTGTTTGCGCCCGGCGACGCCACCACCCTGGGTCTGGCCTCGTACTACGTGGACGAAGCCCTCAGAATGTGGGAGCCCCGCATCGAAGTGGAAAACGTTCAGGCCCGCCTGGACCCTGCCGACAGCTCCCGCATCATCGTGGACCTGCTCTACCGCCTCAAGGGCACCCCGGAACCGCGCTCACTGGTGTTTCCCTTCTACCGCACCCCCTAAGCCCTTCCCCTGCTTTCCCGGAGACCCTGCCTTGCCCCTACCGACCGTGAACCTGGACGACCGCCGCTTCGACGACATCATGGACGAGGCGCGGCGGCTCATTCCGCAGTTCTGCCCCGAATGGACCGACCACAACGCCTCTGATCCCGGCATGGCGATCCTGGAAGTGTTCGCCTGGATGACGGACTTGCTGCTCTACCGGGTCAATCAGGTCCCGGACAAGCTGCTGATCGCCTTTCTGGAGATGATCGGGGTGCAGCTCGCGCCGCCGCGCGCGGCCGGGGCGCCGGTCACCTTTTACCTCAGCGCGCCGCAGGACACCCCGCTGAGCATCGCGGCGGGCACCGAGATCGCCACCCTGCGCACCGAGGTGAACGAGGCCATCGTGTTCTCCACCGAGCGCGCCGGGCTGATCCGGCCGCCCACGCTGCGCGGGCTGTACACCGCCAACACGCTGGCGCAGGTGCGGCTGGACACCGAAGGGCAGGGCGGCGAGGGCCACAGCGACGCCACCCGCCACGACCTCGCCCACCTGGGGCTGCCGGGCTACCGTTTTCCCATCTTCCAGCCGCAGCCGCGTCCCGGCGACGCCCTGTTCATTCAGCTGGAGGGCGACCACAGCGAGCATGTGGTGGCGCTCACCTTCGGCGTGGAGCTCGCCGGGGGCGCCGGGGTCAACCCCAACCACCCGCCGTACGTGTGGGAAGCGTGGCAGGGCGGGGTCAGCCGCTGGGCCACCTGCGAGGTGGAGTACGACGGCACCCAGGCCTTCAACGTTTCCGGCGAACTGATTCTGCGCCTGCCCACCATGCGCGAGGGCACCTTCTTCGACCAGCACGGCTACTGGCTGCGCTGCCGCCTGACGAACGAGCAGATGCACGCGGGCTACAAGGTGAGCCCTGACCTGGAGACGCTGCTGGTGGACGCCCGGGGCATCACGGTGCCGGCCCGGCACGCCACCATCGTGCAGAACGAGCTGCTGGGGCAGAGCAACGGCACCCCGGGGCAGCGCTTCCGGCTGCTGCACGAGCCAGTGCTCCACCTGGACCCCGAGCGGGACGTGCTGGAAGTGGTGACTGCCGAGGGCGACATTCACCTGTACACCCCGGTGCCGGACTTCTCGACCTCGGCCCCCGAGGACCGGCACTTCACCCTGGACGCCACCACGGGCGAGGTGGCCTTTGGGCCCAGCATCCTGCAGGCCGACGGCAGCGTGTACCGCTTCGGCGCGGTGCCGCCGCAGGGCGCCACCATCCGCATGCGCCGCTACCAGTATGGCGGCGGTGCGGGCGGCAACGTCCCGGCCCGCGCCCTGAGCGTGCTGAAATCCAGCGTACCCTACGTGGCCCGCGTGACCAACCACGCGCCAGCGGCGGGCGGACGCAACGGCCAGTTGCTGGAAGACGCCGTGCAGCGCGTGCCCTACCTGCTGCGCCTGCGCAACCGCGCTGTGACCGCCGACGACTACGAATTGCTGGCCGCCCAGGTGCCCGGCGTGGCGCGCGCGCGCTGCGTGACCCCCAACATGGCGGTGCCCGGCCAGACCTACCCTGGGCAGATCCGCGCCCTGACGGTGCCGGCCGGACAGGTCACGTTGGCCCTGCTGCCGGACGTCTCGTTTGACGACCTGATTGGCCTGGACGACGTGAGCACCGACCCCCTGGCCCCCCTGACCGGCCGCATTGCCCCCGAGCGCCTGACCCTGAGCGCCGAACTGCGCGGCGCGGTGCAAGAAGAGCTGGACCTGCGCCGCCCGGTGGGGACCACCCTGGACCTGCGCGCCCCGCAGTACGTGTGGGTGAGCGTGACCGCCACCCTGCGCGCGGGTGCGGGCGCCAGCCGCCCGGTGCGCGAGGATGTGCGCCGCCGCGCCATGCAGGCGCTGTACGGCTACCTGAACCCCTTCACGGGCGGCCCCGACGGCAAGGGCTGGCCTTTCGGCCGCACCCTCAGCATCAGCGAGCTGTACGGCCTGCTGCGCGCGGTGCCCGGCGTGGAGGTGGCGGAAGACGTGCAGGTGGTCCTCACTGAGCCCGGCCAGCCGGAAACGCGCGAGACCATCACCGGCAGCCTGCCGCTGCCGCCCCAGGCCCTGATCGTGTCCGACGTGCACCACGTGCGGGTGGACCACTGATGGCCCAGCTGCAGGTCCGCGTACGCGGCGAGGTGCTGAGGGTGCTGACCCTCAGCCGTCAGCTGTCCATTGGCCGCACCCCCGACAACGGCCTGCCCCTGCGTGATCCCAGTGTGGCCATCCGCCACGCCGAGATTACCGCCGAAGCGGGCGCCCTGCTGCTAACCGATCTGACGGGCGGCGAGGGCGTGACCTTTGTCAACGGGCACCGCCTCTCGCCCAACCAGCCCCACCGTCTGGAACAGGGCGACGAGATTCAGATTGGCCCTTTTACCCTGGCCTTTCTGGCCGACCCGTCGGTCACCGCCGAGGCCGCGCGTCCCACTGGCCGCGTGGACGTGCAGGGCGAACTGGCCGCGCGCCCGGCCCGCCCGCCGCTGCCCACCTTCACCGCCGAGCGCCCGCCCCGCGACGGGCTGGCGCTGTACACCGAGTTCCTGCCGCCCTTTTTTCAGGAGTCCGAATTCCTGGGCCGCTACCTGAAGATCTTTGAGGCGATGTGGGAACCGCTGCAGCGGCGCCAGGACAGCATTGAGTTGCACTTTGATCCCCGGGTGGCGCCGCCGCAGGTGCTGGGCTGGATGGCCGGCTGGCTGGGGCTGCCCCTGGACCCCCACTGGCCCGAAGGCCGCCAGCGCGCCTGGATGCGCGAGGCCGTAACCCTGTACCGCTGGCGCGGCACCCGCTACGGCCTGAGCCGCGCCCTGGAAACGGTGTACGGCCTGACCCCCGTGCTGCGCGAAGACACCGCCCAGCCCCACACCCTGACCGTGCAGCTGCTGGACTCGCCAGACGGCGAGGACACCGCCAGCCGCGAGGCCATCACGCAGTTCATCTTCACCCATGCCCCGGCCCACGTGCAGGTCACCGTAGAGTTTGTGGAGGCCCCGGCCGTTTCCGCACCCCCCGATGACCCTGGCCGCCTGTCCTTAGAGGCCCCCGACACAGGACCCCGCGCATGACTGAGACCAAGATCTTCCACCACTATCAACTGGGCCGCCTGCTGGGCGGGGGCTGGCTGGGCCCTGTCCATGCCGCCACCGACCTTGACGAGGGCCGCGAAGTCGCGCTGCGCATTCTGGATGACGCCAGCAGTGGCCAGTCGTTCCTGATCATGCAGCTGGAGCGGCTGCTGCTGAAAGTCTCCTCGCTGCGCCACGCGCACATCCTGCCCACGGAAGCGCTGCAGCAGCGCGACCACCGCGCCTTTTACGCCATGGAACTGGGCCGCCAGGGCAGCGCCCGCCAGCTGCTGCAGGGCCAAGCGCGCGCCGCCCAGCCGCTGCCCATCGTGACAGCGGTGGAACTGGTGCGGCAGGCCGCCGCCGGCCTCGCCCACGCCCACGGCCACGGCCTGATGCACGGCAACCTGAAGCCGGAAAACCTGATTCTGCAACCCGGGCGGGCGCTGCTGGGCCACACGGGCTACGTCACGCAGCTCAGCGACTTCGGGCTGGCAGAACTGCGCGCGGGCAGCTACGGCACCCATGACCGCGCGGTGGTGAACGCCCTGGCCTACATGAGCCCCGAGCAGTGCCGGGGTGTGCGCAACGAACTGCGCACCGACCTGTACGCCCTGGGCCTGATTCTGTACGAACTGCTGACCGGCATGGTGCCCTTTGAAATCCGGGACGCCGCTGAGGCCCTGGAAAAGCACCAGCACGTGGCGCCGCGCCAGCCCAGCCGTCTGCGTCCCGACATGCCGGGGGCGCTGGAAGAGATTGTCCTGACCTGTCTGGCCAAGGACCCCGAGGACCGCTACCCGCACGCCCAGGCCCTGGAAGCCGCGCTGCAGGAGGTCCTGAACGCCCTGATGCCCGGCGGCCCCGAGCCCACGCTGCGCCTGTCGGCCCTGCCGGTGCTGCCGCCGCCGCCCCGCCTGGACAGCGTGACGCCCGGCCCCGAACTGCAACTGCTGGTGTTCAGTGAGCGTCACGAACTGGTGCGCGCCCAGCCGATTACCGTGCCCACCCTGACCATTGGCCGCGCGCCGGATAACGCGGTGGTGCTGGAACACGTTGGGGTCAGCCGCCACCACCTGAATGTGGAATTCAGTGGCGGACAGGCGCATGTCACCGAACTGACGGCCACCAACGGCACCGTCATGGACGGGCTGCCCCTGACCCCCATGACCCGGCTGCGCTGGCCCACCCGCACGCCGCTGTACCTGCGGCCCTACTGGCTGGTGCTGCTGGAACCGCAGGCGGCAGCCGTGCGCCCCCGCATCGTGGTGAGCCCCGAGCGCACCAGCATCAAGCTCTCGCCGGGCACGCCGTATGTGCTGGACATTGGGCTGGCGAACACCGGGCGCACGGTGGACCACTTCCGCGTGAGCCTGGAAGGCATTCCGCCCGAGTGGGTGCAGGATGCCCACGGCGAGGTGCAGCTGAACCCGGGCATGCAGGGCCAGACCAGCCTGACGCTGCTGGCCCCGCGTGACAGTCGCAGCCGCGCGGGCACCTACGAGGTCAAGGTGCGCGCCCGCTCGCGCGAGAACCCCGCCGAATACGGCGAGGCGCCCATGACCATCGAGGTCACGCCCTTTCATGACCTGGTTGCCACCCTGCTGCCCCCCGTGCGCCGCACATGGCGCCACACCACCTACACCCTGCGGGTGGAGAACAAAGGCAACACCCGCCAGGACGCGCTGACCAAGCTGCTGGACCACGAAGGGCAGATGCTGGCGGTGCCGCGCCCGCAGGATCTGCTGAACGCCAACATCCCGCAGACGACCATGATGACCGGGCGGGGCATTGACCCCACGCTGATGGCCCAGGAAGCCGCCCGGCAGGCCACCCAGCAGGCCCGCCACGCCGCGCTGATGGCGGCCCAGCGGCTGGTGGGCGGCCAGGGACGTATTCGTCTGGAAGGCCTGCCGGCCCTGCTGGAGCTGGAACCCGGCCAGAGCCAGGAAGAAACGCTGAAAGTGCGCGTGCCCCTGCGCTGGGTGGGGACGTCCTCGCACCACGAGATGCGGGTGGACCTGTACAGCGTGCCGCAGAGCGAGGACGACAGCGGCCACCTGATGACGCAGGCGCGCGCCACACTGCACCACAACCCCCTGATTCCCCTGTGGCTGATTCCCATTCTGCTGCTGCTACTGGGTATTCTGATCTGGTGGCTGACGCGCCCGCCGGTGATTACACAGTTCACATTGAACAGCAGTGATACCGCTGTGCGCCCTGGGCAGCCCTTCACGCTGCGCTGGGATACCAGCAATGCCCGCCGAGTCAGTATTTTGGAACTGGGAGCTGATGGTCAGAACCTGCCGCCCGACGGCACTTTCCAGGTGAAGAAGGGCATCACCAAGGACCAGCGCTACACCCTGGTGGCCCGGTCCCTGATTGGCCGCCGCGCCGAGAAGTTCGAGGTGGTGCAGTCGCGCTTTGACCGCCCGGTGATCGAGAAGTTCGACGTGTCGCCGGCCCGGGTGGCGGGCAACCAGAAGGTCACCGTGACCTGGAAGGTGCGCAACGCCGAAGAAGTGACCATCACCGAACTGGGCAAGGTGCCGGCCGAGGGCAAGCGCTCGTTCATTCCCGACAAGGACCTGAACATCACCCTGAGCGCCAGGAACGGCACCGAGAAGGAAAGCGACAGCCGCAGCGTCAGTGTGCTGGGCCCAGAGGTGGAAACCTTCAAGATTGACCCGCCTGAAATCCAGAAGGGCCAGAGTGCCGTGCTGAGCTGGGATATTCGCAACGCCACAACCGTCACGATTGACGGCTTGGGCACCGTGCCCGCCAAGGGCAAACGCACGGTGACGCCCAAGGACAGCACCACCTACACTGTGACGGCGGTGGGCGGCGGCAACCTCACCAAGAGCGCCAACGCCCGCCTGGAAATCACGCTGCCCAAGCCGGAATTCACCCTGTTCACGGTCTCGCCCAACCCGGTGAAGTCCAACGAGCAGATCACGATTACCTGGAAAACGAAGAATGCCAGCGGCGTGAATGTGAATTATGGCGAAGGGGCCGAAGACAGTGGGCCGGAAGGTAGCACCATCAAGCCTGTGCCTGATAAGTCGAGTGGCTTTACTGTGACGTTAACCGCCCGTAACGAGGCTGGCGATCAGGTGCCGGTGAGCAAGCAGGTTGCCGTCGAGTTCGTTGATGAAAAAGAGAAAGAAGAGGCTGAACAAGCAGAACGAGAGAAAAAAGAGCGAGAGCGCTTAGAGCGAGAAGCGCAGGCACAGGAAAAAGCCAATCTCCAGAAGATCACCTTTACCGCCGAACCCAAAGAAATTCTGGGCGAAGGCGACGTGACACTGACCTGGAACGCTCCAGGCTGGGAAACAGCCACCATCTCACCGTTGAAGGGGCCCATTAATGGCAAATTCGACGCCGAGGGCAGTGAAACCGACGAGAAGTTGAACAAGACACGCGTGTATACCCTTATTCTGCCGCTGCGGAACGGCAAGCTCTACAAGCTGGAGCGCAAGGTCGTGGTCAAGCCCCGTCCAGTGGAAATCCGTAACTTCAGCGTGTCCAGCAATAGCCTGCAGGCGCCAGGGCCCGTGACCCTGAAATGGGAGGTGGCGAACGCTAGCGCCGTGCGCATTGCGGGTGTGGCTGGCCCGCTGGCCGGCAGCAAGTGGCCACCCAAGGGCGAAACCACCGTGAACGTGGCGAAGACCCGCACCTTCGTGCTGAGTGTCGGTGCCCAGCAGAAGACGCAGACAGTGAATGTTCGCTTACCACAAGCCATCATCAGCAGCTTCAGCGTGCAGCCCACCCAGGTCACTGGCTCGGGAACGGCGGTGCTCACCTGGGATGTGAAGAACGCCTCCAGCGTCCGCATTGACGGCGTACGCGGTCCCAACAGCGATGGATCGTGGCCGGCAAGGAGTCGCACCTCGGTGCCGGTCAGTGCTACCCGCACCTTCGTGCTGCGCGCGGGCGAAAGCACGCAAAGCCAGACCATCACCGTGAAACCCGCGCCCCTGCCCCGCATCAACACCTTCAGGCCCTCGGCCACCTCGTTGAGCGCGCCGGGCAAGGTGACCCTCACCTGGGACGTGAGCAATGCCAGCGCCGTGCGTATCACCAATCTGGTGGGCAATCTGCCGGGTGGTCTGTGGAAGCCGCAGGGCAGCGCCACCGTGCAGCTGAACAAGACCACAAACTTCGTGCTGACGGCAGGTAACCAGCAGCGCAGCGTGACGGTGAATGTGACTCCTCGCATCAGCCCGCCTCCTTCAGTGGGTGGGCAGCAGACGAACCCAGGGCCAGGGGCGAATCCACCTCCCCCGCCCCCTGGTGTGTCTCCCCGCGTGACCTCCTTTCTCGCCACTCCCAGGAGCATCAAAGCTGGGTCCTCCACCACCCTCAGCTGGCGCAGTGTGGGTGTGACTAGTGTGCGCATCGAGGGCATTGACGGTACGTTCCGGCCCAATGACAGCGTGCGTGTGACCCCCACCCAGACCACCACCTATAACCTTGTGGCCACCACCAGCAGCGGTACTCTCCCGCGCAGCAGTACGACCGTGACCGTGACGGCCGCGACCAGTCCCTATGCCGATCTGGCCGGGCTGTGGAACCACCCCCTGGGCACCCTGACCATCTCCGGCATTGAGGGCCGTCGGGCCAGCGGGATCTTTGTGGGCGAAAATGACGCTCTGGCCAATGTGCCGCTGGACATTACCTTCACGGGCAACACCCTCACGGCCAGTTCTCCGCAACTCGAAGAGTTCAAACTGATCTTGACGATTAACACGGGACGCAAGACGATGACAGGGACCTACACCTTCCGAGGTGAAAGCGAACGCTGGTGCGCCTACCGTCCCAACACCCCGCCCCCCCAGGACTGCCGCTAATTTCACACCGGAGGTGACCCTATGCCTATCATTCCAACAGGTTCAGGTGGACAGTTTGCCCGTGCACAGATTGTTCCCGTTGAAGGCGACGGCAAGAGCCGCAAGTACGACAAGCCGATTCCGTGCATGTTCAACCCACGCGAATACTCCATTTCCCGCAGCCTGGAATGGAAGACGGCAAGCAACGACAACAGCGATACCGGCAACAAGATTTATGCCGGCGGCACCCCGGCCAAGCTGACGCTGGAACTGTTCTTCGACACCTATGCGTTTCGTGCGCAGCCGGGAGTCGTCGAAGACGTGCGCAAGCACACCGACCGCCTGTGGGCGATGACGCAGATGGACCCCTCTTCAACGGAAACGGCCAAGGGGGCCAGCATGAAAAAGCTGCGGCCGCCCAAGGTGCTGTTTCAGTGGGGCAGCACCTGGCACTTTGAAGCCGTGATCAAGGACATGGAGCAGCAGTTCACGCTGTTTATGCCCGATGGCACGCCCGTACGCTCAATCATCAAGGTGACGTTCGAGCAGGCCGACCGCAGCACCGCTTTTTACAACCCCAACTCTCCAGGCCCCAAGTCCGTTCATGTCAGTCAGGGCATTCGCAATGCTGCGGCCGACCGGGGGTTCTCCGGCGACCTGCGCCGCACAGCTTTCGGGAAGGGCTAAGGCATGACCCGTACTGTGCGCGACCCCCTGGAAGGGTCAGTCAGCAGCCTCTACATGAATGTGGACGGCCGGGACATGGACCGCGAGCTTTTCGAGGTGATTCACGAGATCACCGTGGACAGCAGCCTGCAACTCCCGGATGTGGCGACCATCACCCTGCGCGACATTGAGGGCATGCTGGTGGACGACGAGCGCTTCAAGCTGGGCGCCCGCATCAAGATTATTTCGCAGGTGCAAGACCACAAGGAGACGGTGTTCGACGGCGAGCTGGTGGAGATTGAGCCGCGCTACACCAAGTCCACCCAGCAACTGCGTCTGCGCGCCTTTGACCGGCTGCACCGGCTGGCGCGCGGCACCCACACCCGGTCCTTCCAGAACATCAGCGACCTGGACCTCGTGAAAAAACTGGCCGGCGAGGCGGGCATGACCGCCAAGACCGAAGGCAGCAGCGTGGTCCACCCCTACGTGCTGCAGCACAACCAGACCAATCTGGCCTTCCTGCGCGAGCGGGTCTCGCGCCTGGGCATGATTCTGTACGCCGACGGCACCACCCTGCACTGCGAACCGGTGCGCGGCCAGGACCGCATTGAGCTGACCTGGGGCGACAACCTCTCGGAGTTTCTGCCCCGCCTGACCAGCCTGCAGCAGACCAGCCAGAGCACCGTGCGCTCCTGGGATCCCAAGCAGAAACGCAGTGTGGTGGGGCAGGCCACCAGCGGCAAAGGCAAAGCGGAAGTGGCCGAGAGCACGAAGAGCGAGGGTGTGGCCCAGCAGGCCTTCAACATGAAAGCGCCCGCCACCTCCAGCACCCTGATCGTTCGCGACCAGGGCTACGCGGCGGCCATTGCCCAGGCCCAGCGCAACACGGTGGCTGAACATCTGCTGGAAGCGCGGGGCGTGACCGCTGGCTACCCGCGCCTGACGGCCGGCACCACCCTGGAAATCAAGAACGTGGGCCGGCGCTTTAGCGGCAAGTACATTGCCAGCAACGTGCGCCATGTCTACCGCAACGGCGAGGGCTACAGCACCGAATTCAGTGTGACTGGCAGCCGACCGGATTCCCTGGGCAGTCTGCTGCGTGCTGCCAGCAGTGGCGCGGGCGCCGACGCCCCCTATACCCCGGTGCAGGGCCTGATGATCGGGGTGGTCACCAACAACAACGACCCGGAGAACCAGGGCCGCGTGAAGCTGAAGCTGCCCGCCCTGACCGAGGACGACGAAACCGACTGGGCGCGCGTGGCGGGCCTGGGCAACGGCCCCAACCGGGGCTCGCACCACACCCCGGAAGTGAATGACGAGGTGTTGGTGGGCTTCGAGCACGGCGATATTCACCACCCCTACGTGATTGGGGGCCTGTGGAACGGCAAGGACAGCCCGCCGCGCCCGGTGAACAAGGTGGTCAAGAACGGCAAGGTGATTCAGCGGGTTTACCGCACCCGCCTGGGCCACGAGTTCATTTACGACGACCCCGACGCGCCCGATCCGCCCAAAATTACCCTGCAGAGCAGCAAGAATCACGCCCTGGAGCTGAACGACGACAAGAAAAAACCCTTTGTCGAACTGCGCTCCAAGGACGGCCACCGCCTCACGCTGACCGAGGGCAGCGGCCCCCAGGTGATTCTGCGCGACAAGAACGGCAACGAGGTGCTGCTGAACACCCGCAGCAACACGGTAACGATTACCAGCACGGGCAAGCTGGAGCTGAAAGCCCGCATGGGCATCAGTATTGACGGCGGCGGCGGCAACGTGGACGTGCGCGGCGTGATGATCAACCTGAACTGAGTGGCAGCGTTCAGCCCCCGTGTCCCCTCAATCTCGCTGAATCCTGGCCCCGTGCGCTTCAGCATAGATCGCGACCAAAGAGAAGCCCGCCCCTTCCGGCAGTTGTTTCCTCAGGAGCCCTTATGACACAGGCCAACTTGCAAAAACGTCCGCCCGGTCTTCTGGACACCCTGGAACAGAAAGTCGAGGAACTGGCCGACGGCGTGCTGGACGCCCTGGGCTGGGGCCAGTCCAAAGCGGCGCCCCAACCGGGGGGGCCCCGCCCGGGCGGGCAGACCTGGACGCGCGACTTCCGGCATGACAACGGCCAGCTGACCCTTCACCTGCACCTGAAACGTGCGGCTGACGGGCAGCTGAGCGGCCACTACGCGGTACAGCCCAAGGGCAAGGCGCGCGGGCAGAACTGGCCGCTGTCCGGCCGGGTGCTGGGCGACGACTCGTTTACCCTGCAGGGCACGGAAAATGGTGCCCGGTTTGCCGGGTCGCTGCGCGGCGGCATGCCCCAGGTGAGCGAGTTCAAGAACCGTAAATTCTCGCTGGAGAACTTCGCCTTCACCCGCCTGGCCGCCGCCGTGCCCCGACCCAAACCGGCGGCCAAACCGGTGTCAGCACCCCCGGCGGCAGGGGGCGGTCAGACCGCCAGCGGCCCCCGCACGGACGCCCTGCCTGACCTGCCAGCCCTGCGCGAGCCCGGCTTTCTGCCCCGGCTGCGGCAGGTGGCCGCAGCCGTAAACACCACCCCAGAAATCGTGCTGGCCTTTCTGAATCTGGAAAGCAACCTGGACCCCACCAGCAACAAGAACCGCAAGACGCAGTACAAGGGGCTGGGGCAGATTGGCCGCGACGCGCTGGCCGATATCAACGCGCATATCGCCAAGCGCAAGTTGCCCCTCCGGCCGCTGAACACCACCCAGGACCTGACCGCCCTGAGCGCCACCCAGCAGCTGGCCTACGTGGAAATCCACCTGAAGCTGCACATGCACGGCGTGGACAAGAAGGCCAAGGCCGCTGGGCGCACCACCTCGCTGGAAGAGGTGTACATGGGCCACCTGGGAGGCAGCGCCAAGTACGCCGAGAAGGATGTCTGGGTGAGTGAGGGCAGCGCCGCTTACCGCCAGAACCCCATGGACGCCGATCAAGACGGTCACAACACGCCGGCCGAAGCCGCCGACACGGTGCGCGGCCGTTTCACGGCCAACTTCAAGGCGAACCTGGATGAGCGCAGCCGGCACCTGAAGCCCACGCGGCGCAAGTTCGACGGCAAAACGCAGCTGTTCTACGTCTATGATCCCAACCACGACAACGGCCTGCCGCTGTTCAGCCTGGACCCAGCTGAGCGGACGCCCATTCCTGCGCCCGTGCTGCCCAAACCCCCAGCGGTAGAGATCCGTGAGGAAGAGGAACCGGCCGGCGAACCCGACGCCCTGGACCAGCTGATGAAACTCACCGAGGACACCCCGCAGTACACCTCCCAGCAGATCCGGGTGGCGCGGGAACTGATCAAGTTGCAGCCCCAGTCGCAGCGGGCCGAGCTGTACCTGATCTTGCAGGAAAAGACCCCGCACCACTCGCAGCGCAATAACGAAAGTCTGGGGCGCGCGGTGGACGGTGACCGACCCAACACCCGCATTGGCAACGTGATGTGCAACCTCACCAGCGCGGCGATGGTGCTGGAGCAGCTGGGCATTGAGAACCCCAACCCCGAGGACTTTCCCCAGTTCGAGGACTATCTGGAAGACCTGCGGCGCAAGTACGTGGACGCCCGCTACCAGGAGCTGCTGGCCGCCGGCCTCTCGCCGCAGAAGGCGCGCCAGGGCTCGTACCAGCGCTTTCACCGCACCACCATGGAAGGCTGGGGCAAGGTGCTGGGCCTGATGGGCGCCTCGTACGACACCATTCCGCCCCGCCGCGACCGGAAGTTCTGGGAAAGCACCGTGCGCAAGCACCTCGAAGACGGCGAAGCGGTGATGTTCAGCATTAACGGGCACATCGTGCGCCTGCAGGGCATGAATGAGCAGGGCCTGATCGTAGATGATCCGTATGGCAAGTCGGTGCTGAAGAAAAACACCGGACTGGCTGCCAAGGACAAGGACGGCCAGTACAAGCACGACGGCACCAAGAGCGGCAACGATACCGTCTGGTCCTGGGCCACGGTGGCCGAGCACGACATGCTCTGGATTGCGGCGGTGAAGAAGAAGTGAAGGCGGGCATGCGACGGCGGCTGGCCGGGGGGGTCCTGGCCACCGTGGGACTGGCGGGGGCGGCCACGACGGCGCCGCGTCCGCTGCTGGGGCAGGCCCTGTTCCGGTCCGTGTCCAGCGTGGAAGGGCCGGTGCCTGCCGCCGTGGGCATGGAGGGCGCGGCCTTTTGCCGGGCGTACCAGTGTGTGGGGTCCACCTCGGTGGGCACCACCACCAGCGGCACGCAGGGCTGGTACGTGGTGCCCCCATCCGCCCGGGCGGCCGAGGTGCTGCGGGGCCATGACGCCGGCCGTTTCTTTCCCGAAGCCACCGTGATGTATGAGGGGAATGTCGTCGTGTACACCGATCTGGCCTTTGACACGGCGGTGCGCCAGACCCTGCCGGCCGCCACCCTGAACCTGCTGGGCAACTTTACCCGGCTGGTGCTGGGGGCGCCTATCAGCGGCCAGAAGCTGAGTGCCTGCTACCGCGCCCTGCAGACGGGGGCGCGCTGCACGGTGGGCAGCGGCAAGGTGCGGCTGGCAAGCGGCGCCGTCAGAACCTATCAGGCCGCGTTCCGGATCGTGGATGATGGCGACGGCGACACCCGCGTGAAGTACGCGATTGGGCTGGACGACTGATGCCGCGCACCGCCCCCCGCCCCGCTGCCCAGGATCCCCGCCTACTGCGCGCCGTCTGCGACAGCCTGAGTGCCCAGGTGCTGGACGCCGCACTGAGTGAACAGGGTGACCCCGAAGCCGCCTACGAGGTGGTGCTGCCCGATGAGCTGGAACAGACCCGGTTGGGTGCACTGGCCCGGGGCCTGGAGCTGACCCCCTTTGAAACCGGCGTGGTGGCCCTGGCCCTGGCCACCGAGCTGTACCCCGAGCGCACCCTGGCTGCCTGCGCCACCGCGCTGCAGCTGGAAGGGCCCTACGCCGGCTTCCTGACCCCCTCGCTGTGCCGGCGCTGGCTGCCAGACCCTGCTGGGACAGAGGTGGCGGCTTTTCAGCCCGGCGGCGCGCTGTTCCGCTACCACCTGATCGAATTCGGCCAGAGTGTGAATGCCAGCGTGGTGGAGGCCCTGACCCCGTTGCGCCTGACGGCCGGCGCACTGGCCTACCTGCGCGGCGACGACGGCGCGGCCCTGGAACTGCGCGGCGTGGCGCAGCCGCTGCCCGCCGGGGGGCTGCTCAGCGACTCGCAGGAGGCGGCGCTACAAACCGCCCGCAAGCACCTGTCGCGCGGGGGCAACGAGCGGGCGGTGCTGCTCTACGGCACCCAGACCGCCGCTATGCGCTCGCTGGCCGGGCACCTGCTGGCTGACCCGGTGGGCCCGGCCCTGCTGGTGGACGTGGCGGCCCTGGCCACCCGCCCCGCCGAAGAGCTGAATGTGATTCTTCGGGCCCTGGAGCGCAGTGGGCGCGTGAACAGTACGCCGTTGGTGCTGGATGCCACCGGGGACGCCCCCGAAGGCCAGACTCTGGACGACCTGACCGGGCGCGTGCTGGAGGCGGCTACCGGCCTGTGCGTGATGCTGGCGCCCGATCCGCTGCCGCTGGAGTCGGCGCGCGCCATCCTGCCCCTGGAGGTGCAGGCCCCCACCCCTGCCGAGCAGCGCGAACGCTGGGCCCAGGCGCTGGGCGTGGGCGGCGAGTCCAGTCTGCTGCGCCAGCTGGGTGACCAGTACCAGCTGAGCCTGGACCGCATTGACACCCTGGCGCGCGAGGCGAGGGCCGCCCTGGCGGCCAATGCTTCGCACGCCGCCCGGCTGGAACGCGCCTGGGAAGCGGCCCGCACCGCCAACCGCCGCCTGATGGGCTCGCTGGCCCAGCGCATCGAAACCCGGGCAGGCTGGGACGACCTGATCCTGCCCGCCGCCGACCGCGCCGCCCTGGAACAGATCGCCGCGCATGTGCGCCACCGCTCGCAGGTGTACGAGGACATGGGCATGGCCCGCCCGGGGCGCGGCCGCTCTATTGCCGCCCTTTTCAGCGGCCCCAGCGGCACCGGCAAGACCCTCAGCGCCGAGGTGCTGGCGCGCGACCTGAACCTGGACCTGTACCGGGTGGACCTCAGCAGCACGGTCAGCAAGTACATCGGGGAAACCGAGAAGAACCTCAAGAAGATTTTCGATGCGGCCGACCAGGGCGGCTGCGTGCTGCTGTTCGACGAGGCCGACAGCGTGTTTGGCAAACGCGGTGAGGTGCGCGATTCCAATGACCGCTACGCCAACGTGCAGGTGAACTACCTCCTGCAGCGCCTGGAGAGCTTTAACGGGCTGGCGGTGCTAACCACCAACATGGAAAGCAGCATGGACATCGCCTTTATGCGCCGCCTGCAGTTCGTGATCAACTTCCGTGCGCCGCAGGCCCAGGAACGCGAGCGGCTGTGGCGCGGGGCCTTTCCCAAGACCCTGGACACCAGCGCCCTGGATTTCCCCAAGCTGGCCGCCGCCGATGTGGCCGGGGGCAACATCCGCAGCGTGGTGATGAACGCGGTGTTCATGGCCGTGGCGCGCGGCGTCCCCCTGACCCAGCCACTGGTGGAAGAAGCCTTGCACCTCGAATACCGCAAGCTGGGCCGACTGGTGCTGTAGGGCGAAGTAAGGGGACAGACCAGGGAAGCCTTCCCAGTCCGCCCCCTTCTCTGCCGCTCTTACAGGCCCATTGAGATGAACTTGGTCTCCAGGTACTCGTCCAGGCCCCAGTGCCCGCCCTCGCGGCCCACGCCGCTGTTCTTCATGCCGCCGAAGGGCACATGCGGGGCGCCCGCGCTGGGCACGCCGTCGTTGATGCCCACAATGCCGTACTCCAGGGCCTCGGCCACGCGCCATGCCCGGCCCAGGTCGCGGGTGTAGGCGTAGGCCGCCAGCCCGTATTCCGAGGCGTTGGCGAGCCGTAGGGCCTCTTCTTCGGTGTCAAACGGCACCACTGGCGCCACCGGCCCAAAGGTTTCCTCGCGCAGAATGAGGGACTCTGGGTGCACGTCGGTCAGCACGGTGGGGTGAAAGTACAGCCCCTCTTTCACCGTGCCGCCCACCGTGGCGCGGGCGCCGCGCTGCAGGGCGTCTTGCACCTGGGCCTGAATCTTGTCCAGGCCGGCCTGTTCCACCACCGGGCCCACGCCGGTGCCTTCAAGCAAGGGGTCGCCAAGCACCAGCTTGCCGGTCAGGCGGGTGAGGATGGCCGTAAATTCCTCGGCCACGGCGCGCTGCACGTATACGCGGTTGGTGCTGATGCAGGTTTGCCCGGCGTTGCGGAACTTGCTGCCCACCACCTCGCGGGCGGCCTTTTCCAGATCGGCGTCCTCGAACACCAGGAAAGGCGCGTGGCCGCCCAGTTCCAGCGACACCCGTTTCAGGGTCTGGGCGGCCTGGGTGTACAGCAGGCGGCCCACAGCGGTAGAGCCCGTGAAGGTCAGTTTGCGCACCCGTTCGTCGGCCATGAAGGGCGCGCTGAAGGCCGGGGCGTCGTTAGTGGGCAGCACCTGCAGGGTGTTCGCCGGGCCGCCCGCCTGCAGCCACAATTCGGCCAGATACAGCGCGGTCATGGGGCTCTGCTCGGCGGGCTTGAGGATCATCACGCAGCCGGCGGCCAGGGCGGGCGCGGCCTTGCGGGTGATCATGCCCGCCGGAAAGTTCCAGGGGGTCACGGCGTACACGATGCCCACCGGCTCGGCGTTCGTGAAGCCGCGCTTGCGGTTCTGGCGCATGGAGATCCGCTCGCCGCTGATGCGCCCGGCTTCCTCAGCGCACCACTCGATAAAGCTGGCGGCGTAATGCACCTCGCCGCGCGTCTCGGTGATGGGCTTGCCCATTTCCAGGGTCATCAGGCGGGCCAGCTCTTCCTTGTGCTCGAACATCAGGTCGTGCCAGCGGCGCAGAATCTGGCCGCGCTGGTACGGATTGACCTGCCGCCACGCGCGCAGGGCCTCTTCGGCGGCGTCAATGGCGCGCCGGGCGTCGTCGGCGGTGCAGTCGGCCACCGCGCCAATAGGTTCCAGGGTGCCGGGGTGAATCACCTCGAAAGTGCGGGCGCCGGCGCGCCACTCGCCGTCAAAGTAGGCCTGGGTGCGGGTCACGGGGTCGTTCAGCAGGACAGTCATGGGGCTCCTTGAGGGGGAGGGAAGAGGAAAGCAAACGGGATCACCGCAGCGTAGCGCGCGCTTCGCCCGTCCTGCCCAGCATCACCGGACGGCGGCCTATCTTTTCCGCCCACGTTCAAAATTGACGTGCGCGTAACTTCCGGCCTATGCTGAACCCACATCTCACCCTGGAGGATGGTCCATGCCCCTGAAGCAACTGTTTGACCTGAGTGGCAAGGTGGCCCTGGTGACCGGCGGCAGCCGGGGCCTGGGCCTGCAAATCGCCGAGGCCCTGGGCGAGTACGGCGCCCACGTGGTGCTCACCGCCCGCAAGGCCCACGAACTCGAAGAAGCGGCCGCCCACCTGCGCACGCAGGGCAGCACGGTGCATGTGCTGCCCTGCGACCTCTCGGCCCTGGACACCATTGACGCTGCCGTAGAGGGCCTGCTGGCCGAGGTGGGGCACATTGACATTCTGGTGAACAACGCCGGGGCCACCTGGGGCGCGCCCACCACCGAGCACCCGCTGGAGGCGTGGCAGAAGGTCATGAATGTCAATGTCAACGGCGCCTTTGTGCTGACCCAGAGCGTGCTGCGCCGCTCCATGCTGCCGCGTGGCTGGGGCCGCATCATCAATGTGGCCTCGGTGGCGGGGCTGCAGGGCAACGACCCCCGCATGGTGCCCACCCTGGCCTACAACACCAGCAAGGGGGCCCTGGTGAACTTCACCCGCGCCCTGGCCGCCGAATTCGCCGCGCAGGGCATCACGGTGAACAGCATCTGCCCCGGCTACTTTCCCACCAAGATGACCAAGGGCACCCTGGCCTACGGCGAGGCGGCCATTCTGGAGCACACCCCCATGCGCCGGCTGGGCGGCGACGAGGACCTCAAGGGCCTCGCCCTGTTGCTCGCCAGCGACGCCGGGGCGTACATCACGGGGCAGAACATCGCCGTGGACGGCGGAATCACGGCCGTATGAAGCCCGCCGAACTGGCCGCGCACCTGGGGCAAGAGGTGGCGTGCTCCGGCTGGGTAGAGGTGACGCAGGCCCGCATTGACGCCTTTGCCCACGCCACGGGCGACCACCAGTTCATTCACACCGACCCCGTGCGCGCGGCGGCCGGTCCCTTTGGCACCACCATCGCCCACGGCTTTCTGACCCTGTCGCTGCTGGCCGGTGAATTCATGACCCAGGGCGGGGTGCCTGCCCTTGAAGGCGCCCGGCTGGTCGTGAACTATGGCCTCAACCGCGTGCGGTTTATTACCCCCGTCCGCGCCGGGGCCCGGCTGCGCACCCGCGCCGTGCTGCAGGCTGTACAGGAGGGCAAAGGCCACGTGCAGCTCACCCTGGGCAACACCATTGAGATCGAAGGTGAGGCCCGGCCTGCCTGCACCGCCGAGGTGGTGTACCGGATTTTCCTGTGAGACGCCTGACCAACCGCAAAAAACTGCGCGGCGGCCACACCCAGTTGCGGCGGGTGGCCCGCTGGCGTGCACAGCATCTGGAACCCGATTGGTCTGCCCTGGAGCACTTCGGCGTGACGTACGTCAAGCTCTGGGTGGACCCCTGGTTCCGCTTTCCCTGCCGCGAGCCGCCCGCGTGGGTGCGGCGCGAACTGCTGGCCGGGCTGCTGGACATTCACGCCGCCTGGGCCCGCGCCGCTGCGGGCCGCAACGACGTGGCGTATCTGGCGCTGTGGCTGGGTTGGCCCCACTTCGTGGATTCGCAGGTGGTGATGGCCTCGCCCGAGCGGGCGCAGATGTACCGCACCATGTTCACGCCCGCCGAGCCCCGGCCGCTGCCGCCTGGGCTGGCCCTGCAGGACCCGCGACTGGACACGCTGCAGTGGCAGACCGGTCTGGACGAGGTCTTCCTGAGCAGCGAGGAGGTGGCCGCACGGCTCTCGTGGCTGCGCCGCCCCCACCGTGTCCTGACCCTGGATGTGGGCGAACCGCTGTACGCCCTGCAGCGCGGCCATGTCTGGGTGGGCCGCCAAGGAGGAGAGGCATGACCATCGTGTACGTGACGGGCGACGCCACCCAGCCGCAGGGCGAGGGTCCAAAGCTGCTGGTGCATGTATGTAACGACATCGGTGCCTGGGGCCGGGGGTTTGTGCTGGCGCTCTCCAAGCGTTTCCCCACTCCCGAAGCGGAATTCAAACGCTGGGCCGCTGGAGAGACCGGGCACCCCTACGCCCTGGGCGAGGTGCAGTTTGTGCCGGTGGCGCCGGACCTCGTCGTCGCCAATCTCGTGGGGCAGCACAACATCGCCCGCAAAAGCAGGCCCACCGCCCAGCCCCCGGTGCGCTACGAAGCGATTCGCGCTGGGCTGGCGAGGGTGCGCCTGGAGGCCGGGCGCCTGGGCGCCAGCGTCCACATGCCCCGGATTGGTGCGGGGGTGGCGGGCGGCGACTGGGCGGTGATCGCGCCCATCATCGAAGACGAGCTGACCCGTCACGGCGTGTCTGTGACTGTCTATGACCTGCCGGTCCAGGCCCCCCAGTGAGTCGCGGCGCCGTCTATACCCTGGAAATGACCGGCGTGGTCCTGGGCACCCTGACCGTCACCGACACCGACATGTTCGCTCTTCGTGGCCGCTTCGAGGCCACCCCGGCGTTCGAACCCTACCGCGCCCTCTTCGAAGAGGATGCCCGGTGGGCCGAGCGGGTGGCCGACGACGACTCGCCGGCAGTGCTGGCGCAGGCCGAAGCCAGCCTGGAACGGATTCTGGCCCTGGGGCTGGTGCTGCGCGGCCCACGCGGCACCGGCTACCGCGACATGCTGCTGAGCATTGAGGGCGACCGGGCGGGCTTCCGGCCGCTCCACCCGGAAGAGGAGCCGCTGTGAGTGGGGACAGAGAGGGCGTGCGGGTTGAGCTTGGCCTGCTGCTGGATTTCCCAGCGGTGATCGTCTGTTCGCCCTCTGGGGTCATCTACGCCCAGCAAGCCTGCGGCACCGTGTGTCTTCAGCCGGAGCAGGAAGGGTTCCTGGTGCCTCTCTCCGACGAACTTGGCCGACTCAGAGAAGCCCTGGAGGGTCATTTTGCCGCGCCGCCATACAGAGGTACAGGTTTCGCAGTCATTCAAACGGCGGGAGAGTACTGGCGAGGGATCGCGCCCGAGACAGCCCAGTGGCTCGATACAGACGTGTTGCCTCCCTGGATTCGTGTGGACCGACAGAAACTGCGCGACTCCTACGAGGCGTGGATCTGGGTCGAGGTTCACAGCGAGCAGGACCCCCTGCCTGCTTTCGTCAGCCCCGAGCCTTGATCCGGCGTGCTGGTCTGGGGCAACAGCGATTGAAAGCAGTTCTTGAAGGAGAAACTCCCTATGACCCTGTTTGACCTTTCCCCCCGTACCCGTGATCTGCACGCGCGTCTGCAGCGCTTCATGGACGCCCACATCTACCCCAATGAGGCAGAGGTGAGCCGCCAGATTGATACGGGAGACCGCTGGGCTCCGTTGCCCCTGCTGGAAACCCTGAAAGAGCAGGCGCGCGCCGAGGGCCTGTGGAACCTCTTTCTGCCGCCGGCCAGCGATCCGCAGGGCCAGTTTGGTCCCGGCCTCTCCAACCTGGAGTACGCGCCGCTGTGCGAACTGATGGGCCGGGTGTGGTGGGCGCCGGAGGTCTTTAACTGCTCGGCCCCCGACACCGGCAACATGGAGGTGCTGGCCCGCTATGGCACCCCGGAGCAGCAGGAGGCGTGGCTGTGGCCGCTGCTGCGCGGCGAGATCCGCTCGGCCTTCTCCATGACCGAGCCGGACGTGGCCTCCAGCGACGCCACCAACATCCAGGCCCGCATCGAGCGCGACGGCGACGAGTACGTGCTGAACGGCGAGAAGTGGTGGACCAGTGGCGCCGGTGATCCCCGCTGCGCCGTGTCCATCTTCATGGGCAAGACCGACCCGCAGGCCCCCCGCCACGAGCAGCAGAGCATGATTCTGGTGCCCATGAACGCCCCCGGCGTGACCACCGAGCGCATGCTGACCGTCTTTGGCTACGACGACGCCCCGCACGGCCACGCGCAGATGACCTTCCGCGACGTGCGGGTGCCGGCCACCAACCTGCTGCTGGGCGAGGGCCGGGGCTTCGAGATCGCGCAGGGGCGCCTGGGGCCGGGCCGCATTCACCACTGCATGCGCCTGATCGGGCAGGCCGAGCGCGCCCTGGACCTGATGATCGAGCGCGCCCAGCGGCGGGTGGCCTTTGGCAAGCCTCTGTCCGGCCACCAGCATGTGCGCGAGGCCATCGCCATGTCGCGTATCGAGATTGATCAGGCGCGGCTGCTGACGCTGCAGGCCGCACACCTGATGGACACCGTGGGCAACCGCGCCGCCCGGGGGCAGATTGCCGCCATCAAGGTGGTGGCGCCGAATGTGGCCCTGCGGGTAATCGACCGCGCCATTCAGGTCTTCGGCGGGGCCGGGGTCAGCCAGGACACGCCGCTGGCCCTCATGTATGCCCAGGCCCGCACCCTGCGGCTGGCCGACGGCCCGGACATCGTGCACACCGAGACGGTGGCCAAAGTGGAACTGGGGCGGCACGCGCGCCGCCAGGAGGACTGAAGATGGAGATGCCGGGCAAAATCATCGTGGTCACCGGAGCGGCCTCCGGGATTGGGCTGGCGCTGGCCACGCGCTTTGTGCAGGAGGGGGCCACCGTCGTAGCCGCTGACCGGAACGCGGCGCAGGGTGCCCGGGCCGCCGCCAACATTGGCGCCCGCTTCGTGGCCGCCGACGTGGGCACCGAGGCAGGCGTGCAGGGCCTGATCGAGGGCGTGCTGGCCCATGAAGGGCGCATTGATCTCTTCTGCTCTAACGCCGGTGTGGCGATAGGGGAGGGCCCCGAATCGCCCGATGCCCAGTGGGACCTCAGCCACCGGGTGAACGTCATGAGCCACGTGTGGGCGGCCCGGCACCTGCTGCCGCACATGCTGGCGCGCGGCGAGGGCTACCTGCTGAATACGGCTTCGGCGGCGGGGCTGCTCACTGAACTGCATTCGGCGCCCTACGCCGTCAGCAAGCACGGCGCGCTGGCCCTGGCCGAATGGCTGGCAATCACCTACGGCGACCGGGGCATCCGCGTGGCCTGTCTGTGCCCGGAAGGGGTGTGGACCCCCATGATCGCGCACGCGCCGCTGCTGCAGCAGACCGCTATCACCACCGATGAACTGGTGGACAAGACCCTGGCCGCCCTGCGAGCCGAGGCCTTTCTGATCACCACCCACCCCACCACCCTGAAGGGCTTTGCGCTCAAGGCCGCCGACTACGACGGCTGGATTGCGCGAATGCGCGCCCTGCGCACGAAGGCCATGACCCTGCTGGGGAAGGCGTGAGGGCTGGCCGCTGGGCCCTGGAGTGCCGCCAGTGACCCGCCCTGAGACGACGCCGGTTCGCCCCGGTGAGCAACTTCCCCTGGAGGCCCTGCGCGAAGCCCTGCGGGGCCGCGTGCCGGGCGACGTGGACGCCCTGCAGGTCGAGCAGTTTCCAGGCGGCTTTTCCAACCTCACCTACCTGCTGCGCCTGGGCGGCACCGAATACGTGCTGCGCCGGGCGCCGCTGGGTCCCGTGGCGCCCGGCGCCCACGATATGGCGCGGGAGGCGGCCCTCCTGTCCCGCATTCACCCGGTGCTGCCAGTGGCTCCGCGCCCGGTGCTCGTGGTCGAGGATGAGACGGTGCTGGGCCGCCCCTTCTACCTGATGGAACGCCGCCGGGGCGTGGTGGTGCGCACGGCCCTGCCCCCCGAGTACGTGGCCCGCCCGGAAGCCCCCGCGCAGCTCTCGGCCGCACTGATTGGCACGCTGGCCGACCTGCACGCCGTAGATATTGACGCCGCTGGCCTGCGCGCCATTGGCCGCCCCGAGGGCTTTAACGCGCGGCAGGTGGAAGGATGGTCCGGCCGCTGGCGCCGCGCCCGCACCGCCCTGCAGGGAAGCGGCGACCTGCCTGACACCCTGCCCGACGAAAGGGTCATGGCGTGGCTGCAGGCCCACACCCCCACAGAAAGCGCGCACACCCTGGTGCACAACGATTTCAAGCTGGACAACCTGATGTTCGACCCCCAGGACCCCGGGCGCGTGACGGCCCTGCTGGACTGGGAGATGACCACGGTGGGCGACCCCCTGGTGGACCTGGGCCTGACCCTGACCTACTGGACGCTGCCGGAGCTGCCCGGCGGCGCCCCAAACCGGGTGGGCGCGGCGGCCCCCGGTTTCCTGGGCCGCGACGAACTGGTGGCGCACTACGAAGCCCGCCTTGCTCGTCATGTGACGAGCAGCCTGCCGTGGTACGAGGTGCTGGGGCATTTCAAGCTGGCGGTGATCGTGCTGCAGATCTTCGCCCGTTACCGGGCCGGCCAGACCCAGGACCCCCGCTTCGCCCCCCTGGCCGCCCAGGCCGCGTGGCTGATCACCGAAGCGCAGCGCCGTATTGACCGGGTGGGTCCGCCCGCCCATGGCTGAACTGCTGCTGGTACGCCATGGGCAGGCCACCCCCTTTGAAGCCGACACCGACCAACTTTCCTCACTGGGAGAGGTACAGGCCCGCCGCGTGGGGGCGTGGCTGGCCGCTGAGGGACTGACCCCCACCCATGTGGTGCATGGCCCCCTGGTGCGCCAGCGTCACACTGCCGAGTTGGCCGCCCATGCCGCAGGTCTGCCCTGGCCCATCCCCTCAGTGGACCCCCGCCTGGCCGAATACGACGGTGAAGGGCTGATGCGGGTGCTGGCCCCGCAACTGGCGGCGCAGAGCCCAGAAGTGGCCGCGTGGCTGGCCCAGCTGCGCCAACCTCTGCCTCCCACCGAGCGGCAGCGGGCCTTTCAAGGGGTGCTCGAAGCGGTGGCCCAAGGCTGGCAGGCTGGCACCTTGACTCACCCTACAGTCGAGCCGTGGCCCATGTTCCAGGCGCGAGTGACGGCCGCCCTGCAGGACCTCTGCACCCTGCCCTCCGGGTCCAGGGCCGTGGTGTTCACCAGCGGCGGCGTGATCGCGCTGGTCGTGGCCCACGTACTGCAGGCGCCTCCTGCCAGCGCCCTGGCCCTGAACTGGCGGGTGCGCAACGCTTCGGTTACCCGCCTGAGCTTTGGCCGGGGCCGCGTCAGCCTGGACAGCTTCAACGAAGTGGGCCACCTGCCGCCTGAGGAACGCTCCTGGCGCTGAGGGAGACTGGGCTGCTGAGGTCCTACGGGGCGGGCGGGTGCCAGTTGGCGGTGGGACGCGCAAAGTAGTACCCCTGCATGACATGCACGCCCAGCGTGGCCAGCAGGTCCACCTGCCGCAACGTTTCGACCCCTTCCGCCACCAGTTCCAGGCCCAGGTCACGGCTCAGGCCCACCATCGCCCGCACAATCGCCGCGTCGCGTCCGTCCGGCTGTTCCTGCAGGGCCGTCACAAAGCCCCGGTCAATCTTGATGCCGCTGAGTGGAAAACGCGCCAGATACCCCAGGCTGCTGTACCCGGTGCCGAAATCGTCGAGCATCACCCGCACGCCATCGGCCTGCAATTCGGCCAGCAGCCGGGCGGCACGTTCGGGGGACTGCATCATCAGGCTTTCGGTAATTTCCAGTTCCAGGCACTCGGGCGGGAGGCCAGTGCCCCGCAGCGCCGCGTGGACCACTCCGCGCAGGTCCGCGCGGGCAAACTGCTGCGCCGAGAGGTTCACCGCCACCCGCGTGCCCCCCCAGCGCGCTGCCTGGGCGCAGGCGGCCTGCAGCACCCAGGCCCCCACTTCGACGATCTGGCCGCTGCGTTCCAGGATCGGCATGAAGATCCCCGGGCTTTGCAAGCCATGTTCGGCGCTGCGCCAGCGCAGCAGGGCCTCAGCGCACACCACCTGCCGCGAGCGCACATCAACCATGGGCTGAAAGTGCAGCTCGAACTCGCCGCGCTCCAGCGCGCGGGCCAGCGCGCCTTCCAGGCCCGCGTGGGCGTGGGCGCGGCGGTCATAAGCCACACAGGCCTCGCCTTGGGCCTTGGCGTCGTTCAGCGCCAGTTCCGAGGCCTGGCGCAGCGCCTCGGGTTCGCGGGCGTCGCTGGGCCAGTGCGCCGCGCCCACACTCCAGGACAGCCGCGCGGCGTGCTCGCCCAGGGACACCGGGGTATTGAGGGCCGTCAGCACCTGTTGCAGCCGCTCGTCCAGCGAGCCCTGGCCATGGCCCGCCAACAGCAGCAAGGCAAATTCGTCACCACCCACCCGCGCCACCATCTCGTCGTCCTGCAGCGCCGCGCGCAGCCGACCGGCGACCACCCGCAGCACTTCGTCAGCCGCGTCCTGGCCGTAAGCATCGTTCACCAGCTGAAAGCGGTTGAGGTCCGCCGACACCAGCAGAAATTCAGAGCCCTGGCGCCCGGCGCGCTCCACTTGCTGGTCCAGTTGCGCGCGCAGCATGACCCGGTTGGGCAGGCCAGTTAATGGGTCGTACAGCCGCCCGCGTTCCAGTTCCTGCAGCTGGCGCTGCACCGTTTCCTCGGCCTGCAGGCGCAGCGCCTGCTCGTAGGCGGCACGCCGCTGGGCACTGTCCAGGGCAGCCTGTGCTGTCAGCTCGCGCAGGTGCTGGTCCTGAGAGGCCGCGTTCAGTTCGCTCTGCAGGGCCAGTACCTGCCGCAGGTAGGCCACCGCCTGCGCGGGGTGCTCAGTTTCCGTCAGCTCGGCCAGGATGTTCAGCGCGTCCAGCTCCACCTGCTTGCGGCGGTCCGTTGTCGCCAGTTCCAGGGTCCGGGCAGCGGCGGCGCGGGCCAGATCGTGCTCGCCGGCCCCCTGGTAGATGCGCGCCAGCAGCAGCTGGGTGGCCATCACCCCGTCGGGGTCATGCACCCCCTCAAAGGTGGCCTGGGCCTGCTCGGCGTAGGCCCGCGCCTCCGGGTGCTCCAGGTGAAACAGGGCCTGCGCCAGATTCAGCTGCACATACGCCTGCATGTCCGGCAGACTGGGCAGTTCGGGTTCCTGCATCAGAGGTTCAAGCAGGGCCACGCACTCGGCGTAGCGCTCCCTTTGCAGGTACACGTCCCCCAGGTTGATTGCCGCCAGAAACAGCGCACTGGTGGCCCCGGCGCCCCGCGCCCGTTCCAGGCAGCGCCGGTACTGGTGGGCCGCCTCGTCCAGCTTCCCCTGCGAGGTCAGGGCCCGGGCCAGCGTGTTCAGAAAATGCAGTTCGGCCCTCAGGGGAATCTCGCTGGCCGGCATCTGGTTCAGGGCAGTCTGCGCTTCCTGCAGCGCCAGCATGGCCTGATAGTCATCGTTCAGCGTGATGCAGATGCCGGCCATGTTACACAGCACGTTCACCCGGCCCACCGTATCCCCCAGCCGCCCGCGCAACTGGGCCGCTTCCTGCAACAGGCGCAGCGCTTCCGGACTGTCCAGCTGCAGGTGGTGGAGGTGGGCCAGCTGCACGAGGCTGCGCGCCTGGGCTGCGAGGTCGCCACGCAGGGTCGCGGTCTCGCGGGCCTGTTCAAAGTCCTGCTGGGCCTGCGCCAGATCGCCGGCCGCCTTGTGGTACTCACCCCTGGCATAGGGCAGATCGGCAGCAGAAAGCGAGGCCAACGCGGTATGCGCGGCCTCCAACTCGCCTCTGTCCAGCAAATTCAGGACTTCCTGCAGCGTGTCTGGCATCAGGTGGGGGGGCGCGGTGCGTAAGGACGGAATTGCGGCTGAACCCAGTCAAGGAGCACGAGAGCGTCACTTCGTCCACTGGGCCTCGCGACAAGACAAGGCGAGGGGGGCAAGGGCTCCGCTGGCCGGGCGTCGGCCCAGGCCAGTGGACCCCCCTCAGCCCGCCAGATCGGCTGGTCTGGGCCGGACTTCCAATCAATCATCGAGCTCGTCGAGAAAGTCGCTGAGGTTCACGCGCCCGGCACCCAGCTGCCCCTGGTAGGCACTGTTGCCGGGCAGTGGGTCCAGGCGCACCGCCTCGTCTTGGAGAGTCTCCAGAGCCTCTTCCGGACTGGCCCCCTGCGACAGCCCCAGTGCCAGGGCGCCGGCCACCACAGGCGTGCTCATGGAGGTGCCGCTGAACTGCCCGGCCCGCGCACCGGGGTACGGCGCGGCCACCTGCTCACCGGGGGCCATCAGACCCACGGCGGTGCCGTACGACGAGAACGAGCTTTTCAGGTCGTTGCTGTCCACGCTGCCCACGGCCACGTTCAGTGCTTGCCCTGCAAAGTCAGCGGCCGGGTGGTCCAGTTCGGGGCGGTTGCTGTTGCCTGCCGCCGCCACCACCAGCACCTGCCGGCTGTTGGCATAGGCAATCGCCTGCTGCAGAACGTCAAAGGTCTCGGCGGTGCCCAGACTGAGGTTGATCACGTCGGCGCCGTGGTCCACTGCCCACACGATGGCTGACGCCACGCTCAGGGCGTCGCCCCGGCCGGTGTGGTCCAGCACTCGCAGCGGCATGATCTTGGCACGAGGAGCCACCTGCGCGGCGATACCCGCCACCACGGTGCCGTGCCCAGAGGCGCCCTCGCCCGCCCTTCCCTCATCCTGGGGCCGCGCGTCGCCGTCGACAAAATCGCGCCACGTGGCGGGGTCGCTCAGGAGGTGGGTGAACATGGGGTGCTGCAGGTCCAGACCACTGTCAATCACGGCAATCACGCGCCCCGCCCCCAGGCGACTGTCGGCATAGGCATCGTCCAGGCCAATGCGCCGCCACGCAGCCGTATTGGTGGGCAAACCCTGGTAGATGCCCCCCGACCACAGCTGCTGGGCAGCCGCACTCCAGTCGGTCACGGTACTGGACCACAGGTCGCCAGTACTGCGCTCCCAGGATATTTTGCTGGCGCTGCTCCAAAAGCTGGGCGGCGTATCGGAGGGCACGGACAGCACGTCCTGGTTGGGTTCCGGTTGCGTGCCGCCGCTCTGTGCTTGCAGGGGCGCGCGGGTGGGGTTCCCCAGCACGGCAAAGGTCTCGGTGCGCAGAGCCACCTTGCCGCCGTAGCGCTGTTCCAGGGTCTCGTTGCTGACCGCTGGCGTTGTGGCCACCGTCAGAATGCTGGTGGGCCGCTGCACCTCTGGAGCAGGCAGACGGTTGCAAGCGGGGAGCAGGAGGGCGGTCAGAAGGACGCAGGGGAGAGTGCGACGCATGAAGGGCTCCTTAAGGGGGAAGAAGTAGGGAAATGCGGGCCAAAGCACCAGGAGACCACACTGTGGGCGGCGTCTAAGTGTAGTGCTTTCATGATGAGCTCACCTGAGGGCGCTGCTGCAGTCGTCTTAAGACGACTACCTCGGGCCGCTTACCCTATGTTACTGCGGGAGGGACAGAACTCTGCCGTGGCAAACTTCTCATGATCTAGGGTGATCTGTATCTGTGATCCTTATGTAAAGGGGCCTTCTCAAGAATAGAGGTGGGTGCCCGCTGACCTGTGAGTCGCCTGCAGTCAAGGAAGTGAGGAGAGTCCCGTGAACCGCTGGCGCCAGCCACATCTGCTGTTCGGAGCGCTGATGGCCTCGGCGCTGCTGCATGCTGGATGGGTGGCGACCGGTGCCCAGCCAGCGGCGCTGCGGCCGGTGCTGGGCAATCTGATCTTCTTTGCCCCCTGCCTGCTGGCAGCGGCCCTGAGCTGGACCCTCTCGCGCCGCGTCGCGGGCCAGACCCGCCGCGCCTGGGTCTTGTTTACAGCGGGGCTGCTGTGCTGGGCGGCGGGGCAGGTGGCGTACGCGTGGCTGGACCTCTCGGGGGCCTCGCCGTTCCCTTCCCTGGCCGACGTGGGGTACCTGCTCCTGGCACCCTGCTTTTTCCTGGGGGCGCTGCACATCTGGCAACCTCTGCCCTCGCGCCTGCTGGCCCTGGGCTTCGTGCTGGACGTGGCCCTGATCGTGCTGGCGCTGGGCACGGCCCTCTGGGCGTCTTCGGTGGCGCCGGTGCTCACGCTGTATGCCGGACAGCCCTTTGCCCTGGCCGTGGCCATGGCCTACCCGCTGTCGGACCTGGTGGTGGTGGCGCTGGCACTGGTCGCGGCGGTGTGGCAGCCCCGGGGCCTGGGCCAGATGCAACTGGTACTGCTGGGCAGCGGCCTGGCGGTGCTGTGCGTGGCCCACACGGTGTACGCCCAGCAGGCCGCGCGCGGCGCCTACCTGCTGGGCGCGCCGCTGGACCTGTTGTGGCCGCTGGCCTTTGTGGCGTTCGGCAGCGCTGCCTACGTGCATCTGGTTGCCCGGGACCCGCAGGCCCTGTCCAGCATGCCCCTCCCCCTGTCGGCCGCGCGGCGCCACCGCCTGAATGTGCTGCCGTCTCTGGCGCTCACCCTGCCTTACGCCGTGTTTTTTCTGGGGCCCGGCCTGCAGGGCGGGCACGCGCTGTGGCGGGCCGCGCCGCTGCTGCTGGCGCTGCTGTTTGTTCGTCAGGTGCTGGCACTGGTGGATACTGGGCGCCTGCACCGCACCCTGGAGCGGCAGGCCCGGCACGACGCCCTGACGGGGCTGCTCAACCGCAGCGCCGTGCACGAGGCCCTGACCCACTGTATTCAGGCCGCGCAGGCGCAGGGCCAGGTGGTGGGCGTCATGTTTCTGGATCTGGACCGCCTGAAGCACATCAATGACGCCTGGGGCCACGCGGCCGGCGACCAGATGCTGCGGCAGTTCGCCCAGCGGCTGCGCGCCAGCACCCGCGCGGCCGACATCGTGGGGCGTTTCGGGGGCGACGAGTTTGTGGTGGTGGCCATTGCCCAGGACCAGCAGCGTCTGCAGGCCCTGGCCCAGCGGTTGCTGCGTGGGGTGCGGCAGCCAGTAGAGCTGATGGGCCAGCACCTGGAACTGACCGCCAGTGTGGGGGTTGCGGTGTGTCCTAGCGACGCGGTGGACGCCGCCACCGCGCTGCATCAGGCGGACCTCGCCATGTACCGCGCCAAGGCCATGGGCCGCAACGCCCTGGCCTTTTACGACGCGCGCGACCACGCCGCCCAGTTGCAGCAGATTCAGCTGGAAGAGGAATTGCGCGCCGCCCTGGCCAGCGGCGCCCTGGAATTGCATTATCAGCCGATTGTGGCGCTGCCGGGCGGTGAGCTGCGGGGAGTGGAAGCCCTGCTGCGCTGGACCTCGCCGTCCCTGGGCCCCGTATCCCCGCTGAAGACCGTGCAGCTGGCCGAAGAACGTGGCCTGATGCCGCAGCTGGGCGCCTGGGTACTCGCCGAGGCCGTGCGGCAGGTGGGGGAGTGGCGCCGGGACGCCGCGCCGACCCTGACGGTGTCGGTGAATGTATCGGCCTCGCAGTTCGGGCTGGGCGATTTTGTGGATGGCGTGGTGCAGACCCTGGCGCGCCACGGGGTGCCGGGCGAGGCGGTCATGCTGGAACTGACAGAGAGCACCCTGATTCAGGACGCCCAGGCCTCGGCCCAGAAGATGCGGGCCCTGCGCGAACTGGGCGTGCGCATTGCGCTGGACGATTTTGGCACCGGGTACTCCAGCCTCAGTTACCTGCGGCAGTTGCCAGTGGACGTGCTGAAAATTGACCGCTCATTCGTCCATACCCTGAACGAGGGCAACGACGCTTTTGTGCGGGCCATCGTGACCCTGGGGCAGGCCCAGGGGGCGCAGGTGGTCATCGAGGGCATTGAGGCCCCGGCCCAGGCCGCCGCCGCTGCAGCACTGGGCTGCGAGTTGGGCCAGGGTTACCACTTTGCCCGGCCGCTCAGCGCCGCACAACTGGAGGCCCGGTTGTCGGCGCCGCAGTGGCCGCCTGCTGAACCGCCAGCCCAGGGCGAGGAAGGGGCCCAGGTTCCGGCATCATCCTGAGTGGACGTCGTTCGCTGCGTTTACGGGGTCAGTGCCCGGCAGGTGTGAATGCCCATCTCACACCAACGCTCTGTTCGAGTAGACAGGCACAGAGGCCACGCAGAGTGAGCAGACAAAGGCCGCGCCTGAAAACGTAAGGTTCGTCTTGATTGCTGATGGCAGACGACCTCCAGGCGGCCACGCCTGAAGCCAGCCCCTGTCTGCAATGGCACACCGAGCAGCCTGGGCCGCGTTGTTCCGGCGCTGGGGTCATCATGCTCCAGACACAAAGCGAAAAACGCTCCCAGGCGTGAGGGCCTGACTACACGATTGGCGTAGAATTGTACGCTAAGGGAAAATCGTCGTTCCACACAGTGTTCTCCATAGGGCAGAAGCTAGAATACTGATGCAGTCGATCTTCACAGCGCTCCGATCGCTATGGTGAATCGTGGACGATCCCTTCTTATCTTTGAGCTGGTCGGCCGTACTGGTTGGTTGGCCCACCATGTTCCTGTCCGTGGCGGACGTGCGAGCATTGGCGGAGGCGCGACTGCTCACGGCGTCTGATGCAGCGCTGGTGCCCATGTCCGATCTCGCCTGTCTGCACGACGACGATGCTCGTCAGGAAGCGAAGGACGCGCTCAAGCGCCTGGCCGCTCTAGAAGATTTGCCCGCATTCTTCGTGCGGCGTGAGTGGCAGGTGTACATGCTGGAGCAGGAACTTGACCGCCTCCCAACCATTCACGACAAGGAAGAACCAGAGCTCACGCCCTACTGGCAGATGCAGGCCCTTGAACGATGGTGGGAGGTCAATGACCACCCGCTCGATCTGCCCGTTCTCAATCCATTGATCCGGTCGTACGTCGGCTTGGACGAAGAGCCGGGCGGCATACAACTCACGATGGACGACCTGCGTTTGTGGATTCGAGAGCAGCGAGCGTTGCTGCAGGTCATCTCCGGGCTCATCCAAGCCGGTCTGCAGGGTGATGCCCGCGTGATTGCCCAGGCGTTCGAAGCCGCGCAGCGGAATGCTGCAGCGCACCTCGAAGTGTTCAGGAAAGAACTATCCATCCACCAGCATCTAGCGACTGGACGCCATCACGCGACGTTCTGGGAGAAGGTCAAGGAGGCCAACACAGCCACGCTGCGGGACCGGCAAGACCGAGGAAATCAGCGCCGTCCTGAATAAAGCGAATGTCCATCAGAGGATCTCAGGACAGACGCACATCATCAAAGTCGCCACAACTGCAGAGCGGGTGGTTGGCGGCAGACCGACCCTGGCCTGACGCCTCGCTTGGCTGATGGTCACACCGTATACCCTTTCTTCAATTCCCATCTGAAAATGCTGTTCAAAACGACTATTTTCGTTTGGCGTACAATTTTGCGCTAATTGTGTAGTCAGGCCGTGAGGGACTCAAATAAGTTGTGATCACTGCGTAGAAGCGCCGATCAGTTCGCTGGTCGGGGCAGCGTAAAGCTGAAGGTGGCGCCCTGGCCCGGCTGCCCCTGGGCCGACCAGGTGCCGCCGTGGCGCTGAAGGATGCGGCGCACGTTCGCCAGCCCCACGCCACTGCCACCAAATTCCTCCGCGCGGTGCAGACGCTGAAACACGCCGAAGAGCTTGTGACTGTAGCGCGGGTCAAAGCCCACGCCGTTGTCGCGCACATGGACGGTCCAGCCGGGCGCCCTCTCCTCGGCCCAGACTTCTATCCGGGCGTGCTCGCAGCGGGCGGTGTACTTCACCGCGTTGCCCAGCAGGTTGGCCAGCACCTGCCGCAGTAGCGCCGGGTCGGCATACACGGTGGGCAGCGCGCCCACTTCAAAGGCCACCTGCCGCCCCTGCACTTCGGGCTGCAGCTCGGCCAGGATGCTCCGGGTCAGGGCGCCCAGGTCCACCTGGGCCAGCCGCAGTTCCTGGCGCCCGGCGCGCGAAAGGTTCAGCATGGCGTCGATCAGCGCGTTCATCTGGGTGGCAGCGTCGGTGATCACCTGCAGGGCGCGCGCCACCTTGGGCTGGGCGCGGGTGTCGTCGTCCAGCGCCCGCGACAGCAGATCGGCGAAGCCCGCAATGTGCCGCACCGGCGCGCGCAGGTCGTGGCTGACCGAGTACGCGAAGGCTTCCAGTTCCTCGTTGGCCGCCTGCAGGGCCTGGTTACTGCGCTCCAGTTCGGCGGCAGACTGCTGCAACTGCTGCACGCTGCGCGCCCGCCCCAGCGCCAGGGTGAGGCTCTGGGTGACGGCCAGCAGCAGGGTGCGTTCGCCCGCCGTCCAGGGCTGCGCCTCGAACTGGCCCACCGTGAACACGCCCAGACGCTCCTCGCCCACCTGCAGCGGCAGGCTGGCCAGTGCGCCCGGCGCTTCCGGCAGGCTCAGGCCATCGGCCTGCGGGTCGTAAGCCGCCTGATAGTAGGGCTCGCCGCTGTCCCAGGGCAGCCGCAGGCTCTGCGCATCTGGAGCCAGCCCAGCGTCCAGCGCGGCCTGCAGCGCTGGGCTGCGCACCTGCCCCACCTGCGAGCGCACCTGCCAGTGGTCCCCCTGCAGCTCGTAGTAGGCCGCAAAGCCCCGGGGCATCAGCGAGAGAATGACCTCCTGGGCGCGGCGAATCAGGGCCAGGCGCTGGTCCTGGGTGCCCAGATCGGCGCTCAGCTGCGCAAAGGCCTCCAGCGCGCGGGCCTGGGCGTGCAGGGCGGCGTTTTCCTCGCGCAGGCCTGCGTCCTGCAGGGCGCGGTCCAGCGCCAGGGCCAGGCTGCGTCCTACCGCACTGAACACGCTGCGTTCGCGCTCGGTCCAGGTGTCGGCCTGCGCGGTGCCCATGGCCAGCAGGCCCACCACCGTGCCCCCCTGGTGCATGGGCCGCAGCGCCACCGCCCGGAACGCCTGCACACCCGGCAGGCTGGGCGCCGTCCAGTGCGGTACGAACAGGAGATCGCGCGAGGCCAGGGCCGCTTCCACACTTTCGCCGCGCAGGGGCAGCCCGGCGCGCAACTGGTCGGCCAGCACCTGCGGCACCCCGCCCGAGATCACCGCCGCGCGCCACACCCGTCCGTGCGGCACCAGATACGCGGCGGCCACCGATCCCAGGGTGGCCCGCAGCACCGCCACCGCCCGCTGGGTCAGGGCGGCCACGTCGGTGCTGCGCAGGGCCTGTTCGCTGAACCCGGCAAAGGCCGCCAGCGCCGCACGCTCAGCCGCCAGTTGCTCCGCCTGGGTGGCCCGGTCCAGCGCGCGGCCCACCACGAGCATTGCCGCCCGCAACTGGGCCCTCTCGGCCGCTGTCCAGGGCTCGCCAGGACGCTGGATGAGCAATACGGACGCTTCCCCCACCTGCCCAAAGGCCTGCGCGGCCCAGGCTGGCTGGGCACCCCCACCGCCTACAGAGAGCCGTTCCAGATCATTCGCTTCGCCGGGCAGGTCGGCAGCTGTGCTCCACTGCACCGTCACACCCGAGCCCAGGAAGGCGAAGGCGTTCACCGCGCGCGCCTGCACTTCAGCCGGCGTGGTCGCGTCCGCCAGAGCCGCTTCGGCCACGTCCAGCGCCTGCAGCAGCGGGTCAGTTTCCGGTGGCACCGGGGTCATGCTTGGGCCCCCATCGCGCCCCGACCCACAGGCCCCGTCCGCGCCCCAGAGGGAACGGGAACGGAGCGCCAGAGGACCAGGGGGCAGTTCATCGCCGCGCAGCATAACGCCGCCCTGAGCGCGCGCCGCCGAAGATCAGGAAATGCTCAGGGTGGGGGTGAAGGCATGGAAAAGCGGGGCAGCTGGTCCTCTCCCAAAGAGGAAGCTGGGCAGGGGCCGCTTGCCTCCTCCCAGCTTCCTGGTTTCTGCTTATCGTCTGGCCTACGACACCGCCTCGCCAGGGCTGAGATACTCCGCACCTGTCATATCCACAAAGCAGGCCGCCAGCACCACGGGCGGCGTGAGGGCCAGTTGCGCCAGCGCGGCGTGAACCACGCTGATGGGAAAGGTCAGGGCCACCCGGTCTTCCGGGTGCAGAATGGCGGGCAGAGGCTGGGTGCTCGTCAGCCCACTGGCCGGGTCCAGGGTCAGGCTCTGGCCCCCGGGCAGGCGCAGCAGCACGCGGTGCACCACCTTGATCGCCTCGTCGGACGTGTTCAGGGCCGACAGCACCAGGGTGGTTCCCGTGGCGCTGGCCTGAACAGTCAACCGCGCGCGCAGGGCCGTCACGGGTTTGCCTCGTGGAGGCTCAGCCAGTCAGCCGGGCCCGCTGCCGGGTATCGATGCCGCCAGCCTGCCGCTCGCCTGAGAAAGGGGCGCACGCCTGACTGCCTTACACCAGCGCGGTTTCGAGCCGCTCTCGAACGCGCGCCAGCACGGTGGCGGCGTCCTCACCGGGGCTCACTTCTGTCCAGTGGTCGGTAACCACGCCGTCCGGGGCCACCAGAAAGGTTTCCCGGCGCGCCCGGCGCACGTCCTCGCCCGGCCAGGGCTCGTCCAGCACGCCAAACGCCGCGCTGATCGTCTGATCGCGGTCTGTGATCAAGGGGTAATCCAGTTTGCACAGATCCCGGAACTTGGCCTGGTCCTGCTTGGGGTCGCCGTTGATCCCCACCACGTCCACGCCCAGCGCCTGATAGGCGTCTACCAGCGCCTGATAGCGGCGCGCCTGCAGCTGACAGTGCGTGGTGGCGGTTTTGGGGAAAAAGAACAGCACCCGCCAGCGGCCCGGCGTGGCGGTGTAAGGCCGGCCATTGTCCTGAACAGCCGTCAGCTCGGGGACCCGGTCACCAATTGACAACGACATAGCCAGAAGGGTAACGGATCTGGCCTCACCAGACCGTCACAAGCACTGCCCTTGAGGTTCTGCCAATGGAGCTAGAGCGTGCTGGCCGTGCTTTTCAGGGGGCTAGAGGCCGGGGTGATTCGGCCGTTTGCCCCTGACGAGCTGGGCATGACCCCCGGTTGCAGTCGCATTGGCACGCCCAACGGCTGCTTGCGTCAAGCGACGTTGACCAGGCGCCTCTAGTGCTGGTGTATCGAACTGGCCCGGTGGGCGCTGGGATTGACCAGTGGTGCGGAATCCTGGCACCGGGCGGCTTTCTGTCGCCTGCGCCCTGGGGGTGTTTTAAGGAAGCTGCTCCCAAGCGCAAAGTGAGGTGATTCACGACCTATAAGGCATGTCGGCCTTGAAGCTGCGCATTGACGTCACGGGGCCTGAAAGGCCCCGTGACGCCGCTTCGCTTCGGCCCTAACTCAGGGTCATGGGCTGCTGTGGACCACAGCACCCCAACGCAGGCGCACATTCATCGTTGACCCCTTCTCCTGAGGGGCCGCAGGCGTCCCCTGCTTTGCACTGCACCCCAGGGGTCCGCAGGTGAATGATGACCCGCTCTGGCTGGGCGTCGACGTGCGTGACGTGATACTGCATTGCCGGTGTGCTCGCGTTCCCGTACTCGAACCGCACCTCCGCCTCATCCCGCACAGGAATATGCTTCACCACGCGGTCATAGATGGCCAGAAACTTGCGGTTCGTCATGAAGCCCCCCTGGGCGTCTGCCGTACTCCCGTCCATCAGTTGAATCACCGTCTCGCGCCAGGCGGCGGCGTTGCCGCCGCAGTCCATCGCTTCAATCGTCACAGCCTTGACTTCCGTGACGTGGTAGCCCGCCGGCACCAGGACGTGCCCGTGCAGGTGAAATTCAAGGGGGCGCTGTGGCAGCACCCGCAGCGCCGAGGTCAGCGCGGCAGTGGTGGTCGGCTCGGTGAGGCCGGGGATCGTCTGGGGCAGGGTCTGGGTCATGGCAACACTCCTGGGCAAGAGGGCGAGGTGCATCAACGTGGCCGACGCGGGACAGACCCCCTGAACCTCACGGGAGGCGTGCAACATGGCGGGGGCTACGTCCCTGGGAACAGGCTGGAATCCAAAGCGCGGAAAGTAGGCTGCAGCCGTCGTGGTCAGCAGATAGAGGTCGGTCAAGCCGAGTGCGCTGGCGCGCTCGATCACCCCTTGCACCAGGTGCTGTGCCAGCCCCTGGCCTCGCCGCTCGGGCGCCACCGCGACGGAACGCAGGAGCCCCACCGAACCGTGGACTTCCAGCGCCGCCAGCGCGTGGGGGCCACCCTCACCGTCCACCACGACACTGTGCGCCAGGTGCTCGTCCAGACCCGCCACCGGCAACCCCAGCCTGTGCAGGAAGGTGTGCAACTGAGGAAGGTCCGCCGTCGTCGCCACCCGGGTCAGCACGCGCCCCCCTCCTCCCCGTCGAGTTCCGCTTGCAGCGCCTGGGTCAACCCAGCGAGCACGCGCAGCACCTGGGCCCGTTCGCTCACCGGAAAGCGGGCCAGCACCCGGGCGGCCTGGGCGTTGAGCTGGGTGTCCAAGTCTTCGGCCGCCTGGACCCCGGTGGCGGTGAGGTGAAGGTGCAGGGCACGGCGGTCGGTGGGATGCGGCACTTTCAGCAGGTACCCCTGGGCCACCAGGTCGTCGGTGCTGCGGCTCAGCCACGCTTTATCCAGATTGAGACGGCGCGCCAGCGACGTCAGGGTCTGCTCGCCTTCGCGCACCAGCGTGGTCAGAATCACGCACTGAGTCGCGGAATTTACGTCACAGCAGGCAAAGTTCCGCCCCTGCAATTCCCCGAACAGCCGGGTCGCCGCGCGCAAGAGTTCACCGGGGGAAGAATCCACTCCTACTTCGTTGTCATTGGCAACAGTCATGACCGAAGTGTAGATCCGTACTATATTGTTGTCAAGAGCAACGATAGAGGAATAAGCTGGTCAGCGACGTTCGGTCACCCACGCCTGGATGCGCCCGTCGGTCTCGTCGCGCACCCGCCGGAAGACCGATTGGCGGCCTTCCTCGCTGCCGGTGACTGCCGCCGGGTCGTCAAGGGCTCAGCCCCAGCGGTAGGTGGCATTGGGGAAAATAGAACAGTTCGCTTCCACCCTGTCGCACACGGTGATGACGAAGGCGAAATGCTCGGCAATCGGCGGCTTGACCCCTTTGGCCTGAAGATGTGCGGTGGGCAGGCCTACCTCTTCCAACACCTGCACGGTCCATGGGTTGACCTCGCCGGGCTCAGGACAGCCGACGTGACCGCAGAGCGGTTACCGCCGTGGTGTTCCAGCAGCACCTGGGCCATCTGGAGCGCGCCGTGTTGCTGGTGCAGAGGAACAGGACACGGAGGGGTCGAGCAGGGGTGTCGGTCATGTCGAATCCCCTTCAGGACGAAACTCCTGGGCGCGCTGAGGCTGTGCTTCGAGCGGTTCGGTGGGGGCCAGAAAGCGGTTGACACCCACGGCCAAGGCGGCCCCGAGCACTGGAGCCAGCCAGTACAGCCAGTGGGCCGTCCAGACGCCGGCCACCAGGGCGGGGCCGAACGAGCGGGCGGGATTCATGCTGGCCCCGGTGAGGGGGCCGCCCATGGTGGCCTCCAGGGCAACCACCCCGCCCATAACCCAGGGCAGCCCCGAGCGCAGCGCCACCAGCAGCAAGAAGAAGGTCAGCACCAGTTCCAGGACGAAGGCTTGCGTGACGCTGCCCGCCGGCAGCGTCACGCCGAGGGTGCCCTCCATCCCGAACAGCGCCAGCAACAAAAGGGCCGCCAGCGTCGCCCCCACCAGCTGCGCCAGGACATAGGGCAGCACCCGCGCCCGGGGAAATTGCCCGGACAGGAACAGCGCCAGGGTCGCGGCCGGGTTGATGTGCGCGCCACTGATGGGGGCCAGCGCGGCAATCACGGCCGTGACCGTCAACCCGAACACGGCGGCCACCCCCAGATGACCCAGCAGGCCTGTCTGGGCCTGCACCACGGCGGCCCCTGGCCCGAAGAACACCAGTGCCCCCGTTCCCAGGAGTTCTGCGGTGAGCGCGCGGGACAGCGGCACGCTCACTTTCAGGCCACCAGCACAGCAGGACTGTCGCGGTAGGTCGCCGGCACGTCCCGACCATCCTTCAGGGCCTGCACGAACGCATCTTCTGCTGGTCGCGCACCGCGCGCCAGCGGTCGAGGGTGCCGCTACTGGGGTCCATGAAGGGGTAATGCCGCCGCGTGGTCTGCCCGGGATACACCGGGCAGGCTTCGGCGGCACTGTCGCATACGGTGATCACGTAGTCGAAGTTCTGGGGGTCGGGGACGTCCCAGAGCGTCTTGCTGGTGTGGCCCGAGAGATCAAGCCCCAGTTCCGCCATCACCGTCTTGGCGTCGTCCTTGACGCGGGTGGCCTCAGTGCCGGCTGAATGAACCTCCAAAGGCACCTCGAGACGCCGCGCGGCGTCTCGGGTCAGGGCTTCGGCCATCTGGGAGCGGGCGGAGTTGTGGGTGCAGAGAATCAGGACACGGGGCACCCGGTCACGTTAACACACCGATTTGGTTTGATGTATCAGGCCGGGATGGTCGGGGAACAGGTCGGTGAGGAGTTGACCACCCAGCAGAAACAGGGGCGCCGTATTCAGCCGGTAGTACATGTTTTTGCCGCGCTGCTGGGCGCTGACCAGACCCGCCTCCTTGAGAACGTTCAAGTGGTACGACACCTTGGATTGCGGCAGACCCAGCAGGGTTTCCAGGTCGCAGACACAGTGTTCCCCCTGGGCGAGATGGCGCACCAGTTCATATCGGGTGTCCTGTGCGAGCGCTTTGAGCTGGTCGAGCACCGTGGGCGCAGTCAAGGTCGTCACCCATCCAGTCTATTCGGTCACCGCAGCGGTCCCAGACCGCTGCGCCCCACCCCGACGCTCCTCTCCCAGGGCCAGTGCACCTGGGGTAGACCTCTATCCCAGGAAGTGCCGGGTTGGTACCTGGCAGTGTCACTTCCCCTGGCTTGCAGCCCGGGGGCCGCTGGGGCTGTTCCTGAAACACGGCCTCAGCCTTTGGTTTGTCGCCAAAAAGTGCCGATACGCTGCAAACCCGGCACTTGCCCACTGTCTGGCTTGTGAGATCATTTCACTTTGCGCTTAACAGCAGCTTCCTTAAAACATCCCCGTCCTGGGCGACAGAGAGGCTGAACAGCGCCCGTTTGTCAGCGAATCGGCCAACTCGATTAATTCACTGTCCATCTCGGATTGGCGAACGGTCTACCCCCACTTTCAAGTACCACTCGTGATAAGACCGAACGGTTCCACATGGGTCAGAACAAAAGTATGGATGTCGCGCGATGGCCAATCCAATAAAAAGCACTGGATAGAGGACCAGCAGGCCCCAGCCACATCTTCAGCCAGGTGGCTGTCAGGCGGTGGTGAGGGGGGGGCTGGTAGCGTACCGGCCGACATGCTGCTCAACGCCCTGCTGATCAATCTCGCGCTGCTGGTGGCGGGACTGTTCGTGGTCAGCCTGACCTATGTGCGGGTACGGGTGGCTGAAGGCTGGGCCTGGGTGGTGGCGCGGTACCTGATGGCCGTCGCCACGGGCTTTTTGCTGATCGTGAACACCATTCCTCTGGCGCCGGGGCTGCTGTATGACTTCCGCACGGTACCGGTGGCGCTCGCCAGTCGCCGCAATGGCTGGGTGGCCGGGCTGCTGGTGGCGCTCCCTCTGGGCCTGTACCGCTGGTTGCTGGGGGGGCCGGGCAAGGTGCCCGCCTGTATCAATCTGGTGCTGGTCGCCCTGCTGGCCGGCTGGGGACGCCCTGCGTTTACCCGCGCGCCCGACACCCGGGGGGTGCCCCTGTACCGCCGCTGGTGGGAAGCGCTGCAGATTTTCGCTCTGGCGAACATCACCACGTTTGCCGCCTTTACCCTGGCGGGCAAATCGGTTCTTGAAGCCATGGGGGTGTACACGCTCTACACGCTGCTGAGCACCGTCGGCATGGTGGCCGGGCACCTCGTGGTACAGACCCGCCTCAGCGCCCTGCACAGCGCCGCCACCCTGGGGCAGCTGGCCTTCACCGACGGTCTGACCGGTGCCCTGAACCGCCGCCAGTTCGATCTGGATCTGCCGCAGGCGGGGCCGGCGTCGTACCTGTTGCTGCTGGACCTGGACCACTTCAAACGGGTGAATGACGTTCATGGGCACGAGGCCGGGGACCGGGTGCTCGCGGCGCTGACGGGTGTGGTGCGCCGGAGCGTGCGGCCCTCGGACCGGGTATACCGGCTGGGCGGAGAGGAATTTGCGGTGCTGCTGCACGACTGCCAGCCCGACGCCGCGCCGCTGGTGGCCGAACGGGTGCGGGCCAACATTCAGGCGCACTTGGCTGGGCTGGCCCAGGTGCCGGACAGTCTCACCGTATCGGGCGGTCTGGTCCCGGCGCGAGGAACGGCGCCGCTGGTGGCCGCCGACGCCCAGCTGTATGCCGCCAAGGCTGCCGGCCGCAACCGGATCTGTTCGTGGCTGGGAGCAGGTGAAGCCATCCCTGTGTGATGGGAGGGACCTGGGTCGCCCTGGGCCCAAAAAATGGCCTTTCAATGTTGTGCCTACCACTTTCTCTGTCTGGGAGGCCCTCTTATTGATTCCTGCTCATCTCAACCATACCTCCTACTTTCCAGACGTGATTTCGATTTGGCCCCCTCACATTCAGTTGCCAAAGAGAACGGACACAGGTCCTCAGTGGCGCTGCGGGGTCTGCAACTCATTCCGGTACCTGCGGCTTTTCTCCCGGCATGAATGCACCAACACGGAAGCTGCGCGCCTGATGGGGCTGTGCGTGGATACCCTGCTCTACAGATGGGTCAGCTCACCGGCTGCGGCTCCTGGAAGTGGCCAGCATGGACGAGCGCTGGAGACGGCGTACCCACTGCTGCCGCGCCGTCTCTGACGGTTCCGTATGGCCTTTCCGCCATAAAGGCCTAACCGCTGCTGGCACCTCTTCTTGAAACGAGCTGCCGTGCCGGACGACTGGCAGCTGGAAGACGTGCTCATACGCTGGACCTCATGCTCTAAAGCGCCAAGGCGACGACCCACCTAGCTGACCTGGACGCTAAAACCCTGCAGTGGGCCCTGCTGGCCACCGGCGCCTGGGACGCCCAGCGCGCCCATCCCGGGTCTACTACTTACGAGGTCTCACGCCGGCGCAGCGCGAGCTGAGGGTGAGGCGGTGGGTGCTGGCGCCAGGCGCTCAGCAGTCCCAGAGCCGCTCAGGTCAGGGCCACCCGATCAGGGCGCCGCCGGTTTCGGAAACCGCAGGAAGAAGGTCGCGCCGTCCCCCGGATGACTCTGCGCCCAGATCGCCCCGCCATGACGCTCAATGATGCGCTTGACATTGACCAGCCCCAGGCCAATGCCCTGAAACTCCTGCTCCGAATGCAGCCGCTGGAACGCGCCGAACAGCCGGGGCGTGTACCTGGGATCAAACCCCACGCCGTCGTCCTGTACAAAGACCACCCAGCTGCCCTGCTCTTCATGCGCCCCCACCTCGATGCGCGCGGTCGCCCGGCCCCCGGTGTACTTGATGGCGTTGCTCAGCAGGTTTTCAAACGCCAGACGCAGCAGCTCGGCGTCCCCCTGCACCACCGGCAGGTCACCGGCCACCCAGTCAATCTCCCGGCCCTGGGTCTCGGGCGCCATGTTCGCCCAGGCCCGCAGCACCACCTGGGCCAGATTCACCGGCCGAATCTGCAAGGCGCGCTGCGAGACCCGCGACAGGCCCAGCAACTCGTCGATCATGTGGCCCAGTCGGGAAGCAGAGGCGTCAAGCACATCCAGCATCTGCCGGTCGTCGGCGTTCAGCCGCTCCGCGCCTCGCCGGCGCAGGATGCCCAGAAAACCCTGCAGGTGGCGCACTGGCGCCCGCAGATCGTGCGACACCGCGCCGATGAAGGCGTCCAGTTCACTGTTCTCCTGGCGCAGGTCGGCGGTCTGGGTGCGGACGCCCTGGGCCACCTCGGCGTCCAGGTCACTGGCGCGGATCGCCATCAGCTTGCGTTCGGTGACATTCTCGTGCAGCACGGTGGCGTACCGCTGCTCATCATTGCGGAAAGCCTTGATATGCACGCAGTACCACCGCTGCTCCTGGGGGCTGTGACAGGGGTATTCGAGCGAGAACGTAGGGACGTCGCCGGCCAGCACCGCCCGCAGGCCAATGGCCACAGGCGGTCCCTCATCCGAACAGGGGCCCTGCGCCCGGTCACACGCATGCAGGTAGTTGGCCCCAACGCCGCAGGTCTCGGGCTCGCCGCCATTGGCCTGCATGAAGGCCTGCCAGGCCGCATTAACCGCCCGGATGACGCCCTGCTCATCGACCACAGCAATGGTGTCAGGCAACGCGTCCAGAGCCGCCTGCACCGCCTGGACGGGCAGACTGATGGTGGGTGGGGTGGATCTGGTCACGGGCGCCCTTGCCTAACAGTTCAGCAGAAACAGGCGCTCCCTGCCTTGAGTCCGTGTTGACCAATGGATCAGCTTGCGGGGCCGCGCTGGCTGAGTTGCGGGGAGGGGTGGGCCGCACCCCCCGTGCTGCAGCCCAGGGTTGAGCTGTCGGGAGGCGCGGCCAAGAGGAGCTGGCGGCGCCCCCAGCACGTGAACATTCGCTGAAGCGGCCAAGCTCTACAGTACGGGGATGCCCGCTCCTGTCCTCTACGCCCTTCAGCGGCGACCTGGTGTGACTTGGCCGAAGAGCCCCGCCGTGCGCCGTGCGCTTTAATCGCCTGCGGCTTCTGCTGGTCGAGGATAACCCGGCCGACGTCTTCCTGCTGCAGGCCGCCGCCGAGCTGGCCGACCTTCCGCTGGACCTGACCGTGGCCGCCGACGGCGCCGCCGCCTTGGCCCTCCTGACCCGGCTGGACGCTGAAGGGGCGTGGCCACAGCTGGTGCTTCTTGACCTCAACATGCCGCGCATGAACGGCTTTGAGGTGTTGCAGGCTCTTCAGGCCTCAGCCTTTCCACCGCTGCCGGTCGTGATGTTCACCACGTCGTCGGCTCCGGCCGATCTGCAGCGCGCTGCTGCGTTGGGGGCCGCCTCCTTCGTCACTAAACCGGCCGAGCTGGCGGCACTCGTGACTCTCCTGCAACAGCTTCCCCTGGCCGTCGCGGGCGAGATCCCTTTTCCCCACAGCGCCGCCTGGAGCGGGCGTCCGTTTCGCCCACCTGTAAAGTGATCGCTCGGCCATTCCCTTGCAACTGGAGCAGAGGGCGACTTCCTTGATGCGCTCTGAAAATATTTGGACTCTACCGAGGTAATGCTGGGGCCTGGCAGAGACGGAATTTAGGTGCCGCATCCATCGGCGGAGGCCCGGCGCACGCCCAGACAGACCCGCGCTCACCAGTGGCGCCCTGTCTGGGCTGAGTAGGCGTTGAGAGGTTGGCCTTCACGTGGAGGCGGGGGCAGGTATATGCAGAACAATCTCGGGGGCGGCGAGGGTGACGCCCTGGGGGCCCAGTTCATCTGGGAGGTGCGGCTTGTGTTCGGGATCAGTGGACGGCGAGCCTGCCCTGTCCTCGGTGTTCATCGTTCCGCGCAGCGTCATCGCAGCTTGAAAGACGATTGCGACTTGGCGGACAAGCTCCGGCCGCGTGCGAGCGTCCTCAGTTTGGATACCGGTGCCTCTATGTCTTGCTGCGTCGTCAGGGCGAGAGCGTGAACCACAAGCGGATGTATCGCGTGTACCGGAGGGAAGGCTTGACTCTCCGCAAAAAGGCCTGCAGAAAGGGTGCCGCTCGCGTTGTCAGGCCTGGGCCAACGAGCACTGGAGCCTAGACTTCGTCCGCGACCAGCCGGTGAATGGACAGCGTTTCCGTATCCTCAACATCGTGGACGACGGCATCCTAGAGGGCGTACCGGGCATGCGTTGACGTCAATCCCCGGCAGCACTAGCAGACACGATTTGAGAACACGGCAAGCCCAAGGTCCTGCTGACCGACCACGGGCTAAAGTTGACGGGGCGGACACTGGATCAATGGGCGCACATGCAGGGCATCACTCACCAAGTCGCTAATCCTGGAACGCCTGCTCAGAACGCCTATATCGAGAGTTTTAACGGTCAGATACGCGACGAACTTCTGAACGCCCTCTGGTTTCTGAGCGTGCCGTAGGCGAGGCTCCGGCTCGGAATCTAGCGGCGGGACTAGAACGTGCTGCAACCGCACAGCTCGCTCGGAAACCTCACGCCATAGAAGTGCGCCCGCCAAGTGGCGGGCTGAGAGACGCTGGACTCATTCGAGCTGAACCGATCAATGGGTGAAGGTCACTGTTTCAGGCATAGCCTCGGGCCTGTAGCTCATAGAGGGCCGCGTAGCGTCCGCCGCGCGCCATCAGGTCATGGTGGCTGCCGGCTTCGGCCACCTCGCCGCCCGCGAGCACCAGAATCAGGTCGGCCAGGCGCACAGTGGAAAAGCGGTGCGAGATCAGCAGGGTAATGCGCTCGCGGGTTTCCTCGCGCAGCGCCTGAATGGTCTCGAACTCGGCGCGGGCGTCCAGGGCGGCGGTGGGTTCATCGAACACCAGCACCGAGGCGTCGCGGAAATACAGCCGCGCCAGCGCCAGCCGCTGCCACTGCCCGCCCGACAGCTGGCGCCCACCCTGAAACAGCCGGCCCAGCGGGGTATCCAGGCCTTCGGGCAGCGTGTCCACAAAGTCAGCCCCGGCCCGCTCCACGGCGCGCGCCACGCCCCCGTCCTGCGCCGAATCGGGTGTGGTGGCCAGGGCCACGTTGGCCCGCGCCGTCAGCTGGTACTGACCGAAATCCTGGAAGATCACGCTCATTTCCCGCTGCACGCTGCGCGGGCTAAAGCGCGCGGCGTCCTGGCCGTTCAGCAGAATCTGACCGCTGGTGGGTGAAAACAGCAGTGTCAGCAGCTTGACCACGGTGGTCTTGCCCGCGCCGTTCTCGCCCACCAGGGCCAGGGCCTGCCCCCGGCGCACGGTGAAACTCACGTCCCGGAGCACGTCGCGTTCGGTGAGGGGATAGCGGAACCCCACGTTGCGGAATTCGATGGTGTGGATGGGCCCTTCCCAGGTTTCCCCAGCGTCCAGATCGCGGCTGGGCAGTTCCAGAAAGGCGAAAAGGTTACGCATGTACAGCAGGTTCTGGTACACCGCGCTGCCGCCGCCCAGCAGGCCGCTGACCGTGCTCTGCACCTGGGCGATGCCCAGCACGAAGATGCTGAATTCGCCCGCACTGATCTCGCCCGCTGCCGCCCGGCGCAGAATCAGGGCGCTGGCCAGCCCGATCAGCAGGGCGCTCAGCAGCGCCGCCGCAAAGCCCCAGCCCGCGCGGCGGCGCACCAGGGCCACCAGCTGCCGGCGAAAGCCCAGGTAGTATTCCCGCCAGCGCGACAGCAGTTCGGCCTCGAAGCCAAACAGGCGCACCTCCTTGACCTGCGCGTCCGAGGTGAGCAGGCTGCCCAGGTAGTTCTGCACCCGGGCGTCGTGGGTCTGGCGGCGCAGCATGCGGTAGCCTTCCACGCCAAAGCGGTTGTTCACGATTACCCCGGGCAGGGTGGCCAGAATCACCAGCGGCAGCACCCACGGCCCCAGCGTGAGCATCAGCGCCCCCACCGAGCCCAGCGTGACCAGCCCACCCGCCAGCGAGACGAGCTGCGTGGCCACCCCCAGCGGGCGCGAGCCCACCTCGCGGTAGGCCTGTTGCAGGCGGTCATAGGTTTCGGCGTGCTCGAAGCTCTCGACGCTCAGGGCCGCCGCCTTGGTCAGAATGCGGCGGCTCACGGCGTGCTGCAGGCTGTCGCCCAGCAGTTGCTGCGCCGCCGTCTGCAGCGTCGAGAGCAGGTTGCCCAGCACCACCAGCCCCACCTGAACCGCCAGCAGGGTCAGCAGGGCGCGGTAGGTCACGCCGCCCTGGGCCGCGCGCGCCACCTCGTCCAGCAGCAGCTTGCTCACGTACAGGTTAGCGGCAGGCAGGGCGCTGCTGGCCAGCGTGGTGGCCACGTACACGAGGCTGTGCCGGGGACTGGCCGCCCACACCAGCCCTAGCGTGGCGCGCAGGTCGTGCAGGCGCTCGCGCAGGGTCAGGGTCTCGGCGGGCAGGGTGGGCGGGCGCGGCGCAGTCATCAGAGGCCCAGCATGCCGCATGGGCCGGGGCACTGACCGTGGCGGCCGGTGGCTCTTGCCGGGGGCGCCTAGCGCCGGGTCAGCCACCACAGGGCGGCCAGCGCGCCCAGCGGGCGGGTCAGCGGCCCCAGGCCCCGGGGCACCGGGCCCCCCACCGGCACCGGGCGGCGGGTGTACCAGCTGCGAAAGGGTCGGCTGCGCTCATCGAAGTTGCGGGCCAGTCGCAGCAGATCGGCCGCCACGTGGGGCCCCTGCACCGGGTGACCGTGCCCCGGGGCCAGCAGGTCCGGCGCCAGTTCGGCCAGCGCCTGCACCGAGGCGCGCGCTGCTGTCCAGTTGGGCGTGTAATAGGCGGGGGGCCCCTGAACCGAGACCGGATGCAGGGTCACGGCGCCGCGCACGGTCGCCTGGTGGGTGGTGATCACGGCGTCGCCCGAGAGCAGGGTGCGGTCGGCTTCGCGCCACAGCGCTACGTGGCCGCTGCTGTGCCCAGGGGTGTGCAGCCAGCGCCAGCCCGGCAGCGCTGGCACGTCGCCCCCGGCGGGCAGGGGCTGCACTGCCGGGCCAGCATTGAAGGGCCCCGGCCTCAGTAGCCGACAACTTCGCATAATTGCCGTCCCAGACAACACATCTCCCTCCAGCATGTCAAGGGACTCGACGGGAACGCGAAAAGGCGGTGTTTTGAAGGTGTGCAGCCACCAAAACC